>CAZFHR010000043.1:0-8580 GCA_964519115.1 uncultured Candidatus Izemoplasmatales bacterium | reverse complement strand
GAAAAGAGCGATGAAATCCATCTGCGGGTGATCAAGGCCGCGGAGATCCTCGGTCTTGTCCCTTACCTCAACCGCAAACCCGCCCAACTGTCCGGTGGCCAGCGCCAGCGTGTCGCCCTCGGCCGCGCCATCGTCCGCGACCCGGAAATCTTCCTGCTTGACGAACCGCTCTCCAACCTCGACGCCAAGCTTCGTGCTTCGATGCGCAAGGAACTGAAGGAACTACAGCATCGGCTCGGGGCGACGATGGTCTATGTCACGCACGACCAGATCGAAGCGCTCACCCTCGCCGACCGCGTCGTGATCATGAAAGACGGCTGGATCCAGCAGATCGGCACGCCGCTCGAAGTGTATAGCGAACCTCACAACCTGTTCGTGGCCAATTTCATCGGCACGCCGCCGATGAACATCTTCACCGTCCGGCTTGAAGCCGATGGCACGCTCGCACTCGGAGACAACATCATGGACATTTCGACGCACCCCGTCTTTGCTCGTCTGCGCGCTGATGGCTATTTCGGCAGGGAACTCGTCATCGGCGTCCGGCCGGAAAACATCCGGATTACGCCCTGGCACGAAGGCGAACCCGGATATCGTTCGACGGTCGACATCTTCGAACTCCTCGGATCCGAAGCGCTCGTGCATTTCATGATCGGACCTTCAACCGTCATCGCCAAAGTCAAGGATTCGGTCGAGATTCAGGCGAAAACGGATATACTCTATGCATTCAACGTCGGCCGCATCTATTTCTTCGACAAGGAAACGGAGCAACGGATCTATGAATGAGCCAAGCGGACAAGTGGTCCGAGAATCCCGGCTGAAACGCTGGTACTCCTACAACAAGCAGACGATCCCGCTCATGTTCATCCTCGTCGGCGCGTTCTTCTTCACCGCCTTCCTCGATTTCGAGATTCGCGGCACCGACATCGAACTTGAGAGCCACATCACCGCAATTCAGAAATTCCTGAACACCCCCTACAACAACCTTTCGGCGTTTTACCTGTTCGCCATCTATCTGATCGCCATCGTCCAGGTATTCAATGCCGCGACGTTCGCCAAGAAGCGTTCGCCGACGGGCGTCATCCTCCTGACCGTGCTCACCGTCGTGCAGGTGGCTGCCGTCACGCTGTATACTTCGATTTTCTTCGTCGAACAGGCCAACCGCAACGACTACACGATCGATGACGTCGCCCGGTTCTCCTATACCGTCTTCATCGTCGGCGCCGCCTTTTATGTCGTCGGCACTGCCATCGCCTGGCTCTACGTGAACTGGAAATATGTCAAAGAAATCGACTGATTCCGGCCCGAACGGCGGTTATAATCCGTATCTCGTCGACAAACTCGCAAAGATTCCGGCCTGGGTCAAATGCGGGTTCATGAAATTCTGGTTTGCCGGCGCGGCGTTCTATTTCTGCGTGTTCGGCCTGCCGGCGACCTTCGATTATCTTGACAAGATGGTCTTCATCGTCCTCGTCATGACCTTGGGCGTCGAATATCTCGTCATCCCGGTGATCCGCTGGATGAAAACGGACGACATCGACACGACGAAACATCTGCCCCATGAAGTGCGGCGACGCTCCATCCTATCGCTTCTGGCGACCGGACTGTACGTCCTCGTGATTGTTTTCATGATCGACCGCACCCTGGCGCTCTGGTCTGGGCTCGGACTGCCGACGATCGGTGATCTGATTTCCGAATCGCCGGCCGATCCGTTCAGTTTCGGCTTTCTGTTCCTGTTGTTTGATTTCATTTGGATGCAGATCCGTTCCGTAGGGAAAAATCTGGGCCGGAGGAAAAAAGATGTTTGAACTCATTTTCGTCACATCCCGTTCGGCCGCCTTTGAACTCGCAAATCGCAATGAATACCATGCCCCCGCGCCGTTCGACGTTTTCCTCGACGGCGTTTTATGGCGAAAAGACATCACGACGAATATCTTTTCGCTGTTCGGCCTGGCGCCTGATCATGCCTATGAAATCAATATCGCCGGTGATGCGATCCTTTTCCGGACCGATCCGGAAACGGCTTCGGTCGATGTCCGCAGCCATGGCGCGAAAGGCGACGGCCTGACCGACGACACCCTGGCGGTCCAGGCGGCGATCACATCCTGTCCCTGGGGCGGCCGCGTCTGGATCCCCGAAGGCATCTACCGCGTCTATCCGCTGTTCTTGAAAAGCGGCGTCACCATCGAACTCGCCAAGGGCGCGATCCTCCTTGGCCAAACCGATCGCAAGAATTATCCGGTCTTACCGGCTCTTCGCCAGAAATGGGATGGATCGGCTTACCCGCTTTCCAGCTGGGAAGGCGAAACGCAGCCGACCTGCGCCAGCGTCCTCACCGCCCTCGAAGTCCGGCAGGCCCGGATCATCGGCGAAGGCATCGTCGATGCCAACGCCCAGCATTCCGACTGGTGGAGCGAACCGCGCGCCATGCGCGACGGCGCCTTCCGCGCCAAGGGCATCTTCTTCAGTCAATGCGACGACATCGCCATCCACGGCATCACGCTCCAGAACACGCCTTCCTGGGCGTTGCATCCGTTTTTCTGCAAGAACATTTCCTACATTGATATGAAAGTCATCAATCCCAAGGATTCCCCGAATACCGACGGCTGCGATCCCGAATGCTGCGACGGCGTCCGTCTCCTCGGCGTCGATTTCTCCGTGGGCGACGACTGCATCGCCATCAAGAGCGGCAAATTCGATCTTGGCATGCGCTATCAGACACCGTCTGCCCACATCACGATCCGCAACTGCCGGATGGCCGATGGCCACGGCGCGGTCGTTCTCGGCAGCGAAATGTCCGGCGGCATCCGCGACCTCTCGGTCACCCGCTGCCTGTTTGCGGGAACCGATCGCGGTCTGCGGATCAAGACACGGCGTGGCCGCGGCGAATCGGCCGTCATCGACGGCGTCACCTTTGAACAGATCCGCATGGACGGCGTTCTAACGCCGTTTGTCATCAACATGTATTACTTCTGCGACGCCGACGGCAAGACCGAATACGTCTGGAGCAAGGAAAAACAGAAAATCGACGACCGGACACCGCGGCTCGGCAAGTTCGTGTTCCGGGACATCGTGTGCGTGAACGCCCAGGTCGCCGCCGGTTATTTCTACGGCCTTCCGGAACGTCCAATTGGTTCGGTAACGATCGAAAACGTCAGCGTGGCGTTCGCGGCGGATGCCCTCCCGGGATATCCGGCGATGATGAGCCACATCGAGCCGATGTGCAAAAGCGGCTGGTTTTTCCGCTTCGTCGACCAGGTCGTCCTGAAAAACGTCGAAGTCACGGGTCAGGACGGTCCCGCCGTCATCCGGCAGGATGTCAAATCTTTCCGTACCGCGACGACGAAGCCACGTTGACGTACCCGTTTAGTCGTACTATAATAGATACAAGCGTACATCATATTGTACGATAGGGGTTATCCCATCAACCCGGAGGAATCGATCATGATGAAATCTGCGATTTTGAACCGCATCACGGCAAGCGGCATCGTCGCGGTCATCCGCGCCGAAACGTCCATTAAGGCCGTGCGGATCGCCGAAGCGTGCCGCCAGGGCGGAATTTCGGCCCTCGAGATCACGTTGACGGTTCCCGGCGCCCTCGAAGTCATCAAAGAGCTCACGATCCGCTATGCCGATACCGACGTAATCGTCGGCGCCGGCACCGTTCTTGACGCGAAAACTGCCGAGGCGGCGATCCTGGCCGGCGCGAAATTCGTCGCCGGACCGAATTTCGACATCGCCACCGCCCAGCTGTGCGAACAAAATCAGATTCCTTATCTGCCCGGCTGTCTGACGATCACGGAAATGATCACGGCGATGAAGGCCGGAGCCGATATCATCAAGTTGTTTCCCGGGAGCGCCTTTGGTCCCGCTTATGTCAAGGCCATCCGGGGGCCGCTGCCGCAGATCAAGATCATGCCTACGGGCGGCGTATCCCTCGACAACGTCCACGAATGGATTCAAAACGGCGTTGTCGCCGTCGGCGTCGGCGGTGAATTGACCGCACCAGCCAAAAACGGCGATTACGAAGGCGTGACAAAACTCGCGGCAGCTTTTGTCAGAGCCGTGGCGGATGCCCGCGGCGAAAAATCATGATCGTCGATCGCCTCGCCCATCTGGGCCGTTATGCCAGCCTGCACCCGGCACTCCCCGCCATCATCACTTTCCTTTCGGAATGCGATCCGACGATGTTGCCGACCGGCCAGATTCCCGTGACGGACGAAGTCGTCCTGATCCGGGAATCGTATCTGACGAAACCCCGTGCCGACTGCACGTTCGAAGGCCATGAACGTCATGCCGATCTGCAGATCGTGCTTTCCGGTATCGAGTCGATGGGATGGATCAGCCGGGAAAACTGCCAACCCACCATCACCTTACCCTATTCCGAAGATAAGGACGTTACCAAATTCGCCGTTTCCGAATTCAGCCGGATCGATCTGCCGGCCGGTACGTTCGCGCTCGTATTCCCCGACGATCTGCATATGCCAAAACTGATGAAAGAAGAAACCGTCCGCGTCGAAAAAGCGGTCTTCAAACTACCCTTACAGGAGGTATCGCCATGGCGAAAATCATAACGTTGGGTGAAATCATGCTTCGCCTTTCACCCCCGGGCCCGTCGCGTTTCGTGCAGACGGATACCTTTGACGTCGTCTACGGCGGCGGCGAAGCCAATGTGGCCGTCAGTCTCGCACATTATGGCCATGAGGCCCATTTCGTCACGAAACTCCCGACCCACGAAATCGGGCAGGCGGCACTGAACGCCGTCGCCCGCTATGGCGTCAACACCGACGACATCGTCCGTGGCGGCGACCGTCTGGGCATCTACTTTCTGGAAACCGGCGCTTCGATGCGGCCGTCGAAAGTCCTCTATGACCGCGCCAACAGCGCCATCGCTCTCGCCGAACCCGGCGAGTTCGACTGGGACCGGATCTTCCGGGATGCCGCCTGGTTCCATTGGTCAGGCATTACGCCGGCGCTTGGCACCAAGGCGGCCGCCCTCACGAAAGCGGCCTGCATCGCGGCGAAAAACCACGGCGTGACCGTTTCCTGCGATCTGAACTACCGGAAGAAACTGTGGACGCCGAAAGAAGCGCAGACCGTCATGCGCGGTCTGATGCCTTACGTCGACGTCTGCATCGGCAACGAGGAAGACGCCGAACTGACGCTCGGTTTCAAACCGGCCGGCACCGACGTCCAGAAAGGCAGACTCGAAATCGCGGACTATCAGGCGATCTTTCAGGAAATGAAAACCGCCTTCGGGTTCAAGGTCATCGCTTCGACCCTCCGCGAATCCTTTTCCGCAACCAGGAACGGCTGGCGCGCCGTCATGCTCGACGGTGACGGTTTTTACCAGTCGAAACGCTATGAAATCGATCCGATCATCGATCGTGTCGGCGGCGGCGATGCTTTTTCCGGCGCCCTGATCCACGGTCTTCTGACGAAATCCCCCGTCCAGGCGGTCGAATTCGCCGTCGCGGCCAGCGCTTTGAAACACACGATTCAAGGCGATTTCAACCTGGTCGACGCCAAAGAAGTCGAAAATCTCGCCAATGGGGATGCCTCAGGGAGGGTGCAACGATGAAAGACAACCGTTCGGTCAACCGCGTTCTGAACATTCTCGAACTGATCGCCAAACACGATGAAGGCCTGACGCTCGGTCAGATCTACCGGATCCTCGATATCCCGAAAGCCACCGTTTACGATTTTCTTCAGACGCTTTACAAGGCGGATGCGATCTACTATAAGGATCCGCGCCTCAAGAACTACGTCATCGGTTCAAAGATGTTTGCGATCGGCTCCGTCTATACGAAGAATTCCAATCTGATCGAAGCCGCCCAGTACGAACTGAAGGACTTTGCCCTGCGCCGGGGCCGCACGGTGTTCATCACCAAGCGGATCAACGACAAGTTCGTCTATGTATTCAAGTACCAGCCCGCCAGCAGCCAGATCAACCTGGCCGAAGAAATCGGTTCGGTTTCACGCGATTTCGAAATCAGTCCGATCGGCCGCTGCTATTCGGTGTTTGACAAGAAAGTCGCCAATCCGGCGCTCCCGAAATTCGCGGAATACCGGAAAGCCCGCTACATCTTCTGTGAAAACGAGGACGGTGGCCACATCTGCACGCTCGCGGTTCCGGTGTGGAACTTTGAGAATCGCGTGTGTGGCGTTTTGGTCGCGTCGTCGTTTGCCTATGAGGGAAACGACCGCGAGAACACGGCCAAGGAATTCGTCCACATTTCCGAACGCATCTCGCGCAAGCTCGGTTATCTGGGCGATTTCAATGAATAAGATCGGCATCCGCGCCCACGACGTAGGTACGTTTCCCGCCGGCGAACTGGCGGCGAAGATCCGTGCGTACGGTTTTGACGCGATGCAACTCGTATTTTTGAAAGCGTTGGCCGATCCAGTCGATTTTTCGAATCTGGCACCCCTCGCAGCGGCGCTTTCGGATGTGGAAGTCACGATGCTCGGCGCGTATTTCAATCCGGTCCATCCCGATCCTGATTTCGTCGCCGCGGGCATCGCCTATTTCGAGCACGTCCTCGATGCGTCAGGCCCGCTTCACGCGCTCTGCGTCGGAACGGAAACCGGTTCGCTGATGGGTTCGCCGTGGGGTTACGTGCCGGAAAACCATGCTTCAGAAACGCTCGCCCGCGTGATCGGAATCGTGCGGCATTTGACCGAATACGCGGCAGCGACAGGACGTACCGTTGCCATCGAAGGCGCCTGGGCGCATGTCGCCTATACACCGGAAAAGCTGCATGAAGTCCTCACCGCTGTGGCAAACCCGCATCTCAAAGCCATCGTCGACCTGTACAATTACCTGACACCGGAAAACCATGAACAGCGCATGACCATCCTCGATCGTTGTTTTGC
The DNA here is from genome assembly GCA_964519115.1 of uncultured Candidatus Izemoplasmatales bacterium. Lineage (GTDB taxonomy): Bacteria > Bacillota_I > Bacilli_A > Izemoplasmatales > Hujiaoplasmataceae > UBA12489. The sequence goes on along the minus strand of CAZFHR010000043.1, from coordinate 1,707 downwards.
CGAACTGAAGGATGATATCATCCTTTTCCATCTCAAGGATTATGTCGTGGCGGACGGAAAACTGAAACAGGTCGGCCTCGGCAAGGGTCTCATGGATTTTCCGGCGATCATCGCCCGCATCGCCAAGGAAACCCCCGACGCCCGCCTCATCTTCGAAGGCGTGACCGGGCCAGACATCGCGACCAGTTTCACTTTGATTTCCGACCTGATCCGAAAGGAGCATTGACATGAAAATGGATATCCGCTACAACAACCATCCTCAGGATTCTAAGACTTATGACACGAAAACGCTGCGCGAACGCTACCTGATTTCGACCGTGTTCGCCGCCGACGAAATCCTCATGACCTATTCGCACCACGACCGCATCATCGCCGGCGGCGCGATGCCGGTCCGCCAGGAACTCGGCCTGGTGGCAGCCAAGGATCTTGGCACGGACTATTTCCTCGAACGGCGCGAACTCGGCGTCATCAACGTCGGTGGTCCGGGTGCGATCCTCTGCGATGGTCAGCGTTTTGCAATGGCACGCTATGATGGAATGTACATCGGCGCCGGCGTCCGCGACGTCTGCTTCGTTTCCACCGAGCCCGATCGGCCCGCGAAGTTCTACTGGAACAGCGCCCCGGCGCATGCTTCCTATCCGATCGTCCACATCCCGATCACGAAAGCCAATCCGCGACGGATCGGATCGCCGAAAACACTGAATGAACGGACCATCAACCAGTATGTCCATCCGGCCGTCTGCCGTTCCTGCCAGCTCGTCATGGGCATGACGGTCCTCGCCCCCGGCAGCGTCTGGAACACGATGCCATGCCATACGCACGAACGGCGGATGGAAGTTTATTTCTACTTCAACATGGACGCCGACACCCGGGTCTTCCATCTGATGGGCGAACCGTCCGAAACCCGCCACCTCGTGATCCAGAACGAACAGGCCGTCATCAGTCCGTCGTGGTCGATCCATTCGGGCGTCGGCACTTCCGAATATGCCTTCATCTGGGGCATGTGCGGGGAAAACATCACGTTCGACGATATGGATTTCGTCGCGATGGATGAATTATCATAAATGAAGGAGAATGACAAAATGTCCCCATCATCCCCATTTGATCTTTCCGGAAACGTCGCCCTCGTCACCGGCGCCTCGACCGGACTCGGCCAGGGCATGGCCATCGGTCTGGCTGAAGCCGGGTGTGACATCGTCGGCGTCGACTATGTCGCCATGACCGCCACCGAAGAAATGATCGAAACCCGCGGCCACCGTTTCCTCGGCGTCGTCGCCGATCTCGTTTCGATCAAACCGGAAGGACTTGAGAAGATCGTGGCGGCGGCAGTCGCCGCCTTCGGCAAACTCGACATCCTCGTCAACAACGCTGGCATCATCCGCCGGGAAGACTCGCTTCAGTTTTGCGAAAAGAACTGGGACGACGTCATGAACATCAATCTCAAAACGGTATTTTTCTTCTCCCAGGCGGCTGCCCGGCAGTTCATCCGCCAGGGCCATGGCGGGAAGATCATTTCCATCGCCTCGATGCTTTCCTATCAGGGCGGCATCCGCGTGCCTTCCTATACCGCTTCGAAATCGGGCGTGAAGGGCATCACGATGACGATGGCGAACGAATGGGCCAAATACGGCATCAACGTCAACGCGATCGCCCCCGGATACATGGCGACGAACAATACCGCCGCCCTCCGTGACGACGAGAAGCGCG
>CAZFHR010000042.1:0-8629 GCA_964519115.1 uncultured Candidatus Izemoplasmatales bacterium | reverse complement strand
CGGCGGGCCGACCGGCCACTACACCCTGATGTATCACGCCCACGCCGACCGGAACCTGATCCTCGACATCTTCGAGAAGATCACCGGCGCCCGCGTCTATCACCAGTACATCGTCATCGGCGGCGTCCGGAAGGATCTTCCCGAAGGCATCGACAAGGATATCAACGCCTTTCTCGACGATCTGGAATCCCGGTACCTCGAGTACCGCGACCTCGGCATCGAGAATCCGAGCGTCATCATGAGAATCAAGGATACGATCATGCTTCCGGCGGCCGTCGTCTGGGAACTCGGCGTCACCGGCATCGGCATGCGTTCGAGCGTCGGCAAACCCTACGACATCCGCAAGGTCATGCCTTACGCCCGGTACGACCAGGTCGATTTCGAAGTTCCGACCTCGACGTACAGCGACGCCCGGAGCCGCATCGACATCAAACTCAAAGAACTCGTCCAGTCGATTTCGATCATCCGGCAATGTTTGAAGAAAATGCCCGAAGGTCCGGTCCGGGTCAAACCCGGCCACGGCCAGTCGATGCGCTGGACGGTACCCAAGGGTTATGTCTACAGTCCCGTCGAATCCAGTCGGGGCGAATTCGGATATTACATGGTCTCCAACGGCGGCACCAATCCGTATCGCGTCGGCGTGCGGGGCGCCAGCTACCCCCAGGGGTTGCTTGGCATCGAAAAGTACATGCCCGGAACGCGCATCGACGATGCCGCGTTGTGGGTTGACACGATGGGCATCTGTTCGCCCGAGATCGATCGGTAGGTGAGGATGATGGAAGAGAAGAAAAGATATCGCCACGCCAGCATCTTCGGCGCCTGGAGACATTTCAAGTACCTGTTCAAGAAACCCGTCACCCACCCGATGAAGACGATCTTCACGAAGAAGAACGCCAGCTACCTGAATGACAACCTGTTCTTCCCGCGCAAGTCGAACCTCGATTCCGCCCCCCGAACCGCTCCCGACAACCTGCGGGGATTTCATACCAACGACTGGGATCTGTGCATCGGCTGCGGTACCTGCGGCGAAATCTGCCCCACGGCCGCCATCCGGATGGTCGAAAGACTCGATCTTCCGCTCGTGGCCGGCAAGCATCAGATGCGCCCGGTGATCGACTACGGACGCTGCTGCTTCTGCGCCCTTTGCGTCGACACCTGCACCACAGGTAGCCTCCAGATGAGCAAGGAATATATCTATACCGAAACGAACCCCGACAACTTCCTGCTGATGCCGCAGAAGACCTGGCAGGGAGAAACGGTCGAAGCGGGATACATCAAGACGGAAACGACCGATCTGCTCGACCTGGAACGGACGCCGATGGCGCACGTCGAAGCCACCGAACGAGTCAAAAGCTATATCGAAGTCGTCCGGGGCTATTCCAAGGAATACGCCCGCCAGGAAGCCTCCCGCTGCGTCGAATGCGGCGTCTGCACCAGCTCCTGTCCCGTGCAGATGCACATCCCGCAATACATCCGGGCCATCTGGGAAGACGACCTGGCAGGCGCGCTCCGTCAGATTTATGAAACCAATCCGCTTCCCGGCGTCTGCGGGCGCGTCTGCACCCACAACTGCGAGAAGGCCTGCGCCATCGCCGTCCGTGGCGAGGCGATCGCGATCCGCTGGCTGAAACGTTACATCATCGACAGCGCTCCTGACGACATGTACGACCAGATCTTCGGTGAACCCGTCTCCGAAATCATCGATGCGAAGGTCGCCGTGGTCGGATCCGGACCTTCGAGCCTGAGCGCGGCGTATTATCTGCGCGGCCTGGGCTATGCGGTCGACGTGTTCGAAGAAAAACCGCTGGCTGGTGGCGTCATGCGCTACGGCGCCCCGCAGTACCGGCTTCCCGATTCGGCCGTTGACAAGGACCTCGACTTCATCAAGAAAATCGGTGTCAAGATCCATACTTCGACAAAAGTCGGAACCGACGTCACCCTCGACGAACTGCACGCGAAATACAATGCCGTTTTCCTCGGCACGGGTTTCTTCAAGGCCAGAAAGCTGAACATCCCCGGAGCGGATCACGGCGACGTGATCGGCGCGATGGATTTTCTGCCATTGGCCCGGGACTGTGCCCGCGGCTTGGTGAAGCTCGCTGACATCAACATCAAGAAATCGGCCGTCGTCGTCGGCGGCGGCGACGTCGCCTTCGACGTGGCGAGAAACCTCATCCGTCTTCAAATCCAGAAATACGGCAAAGCCGATGTCAAGTTGACTTCGCTCGAATCCTTCGAGATCCTGCCGGCAAGCGCCGACGAATACAACGAGGGCAAGGCGGAAGGCATCGAGTTCTTCCTTGGCAACGGACCCCAGGAAGTCGTCCTGAAGGATGGTAAGGTTAAGGGCCTTCGGGTCTGGAAATGCACGAGCGTCTTTGATGCGGAAGGTCGGTTCAATCCCCAGTTCGATCAGAACGTGGAGACCGTGCTTGCCGGCGATCAGGTCTATCTCTCGATCGGCCAGGCGCCCGACTACGATTACATTCCGGACGGTCTGAAACAACTCATCAAGATCGAAAGAGGCAAAATCAAGACCAACGCTCTCGGTCAGGTGGAGGGCGCGGACTGGCTGTTTGCCGGCGGTGACATCATGCGTGGCCCCGACATCATCACGGCCGTCGCCGACGGTCACAGGGCTGCTCAGGGAATCGATGAGGTTCTCTATAAGGCCGCCAAGAAGAAAGCCACGGACACCCAGTTCGATGCGATCCGACAGGCCATCAAGTTCAACACGCCGGATCTGGCGCAGAAGCCCGTCAAGAAATAATAATCGAACTCGATCCAACCAAAAAGGTCTCACCCGGAAGGGCGAGACCTTGTTTTTTTTAGATGCGGTTGAAACGGATCCGTTCGGCGAGATCGAGGATTTTCATTTCGATGCGACGAATCGTCAAAGCCATCGCTTCGTCACCTTTGCCGGTCGGATCTTCGAGATCCCAGTCCTCGCGATGCCGACAAGGAAGCAAGGGGCAGTCGACGCCGCATCCCATCGTGATGACGATGTCGACCGGGGGCAGTTCGGCGAGGGTCTTCGGCCGCTGGGTATCCTCCATGTCGATGTCATGAAGGCTTTTCATCATCCGGATGGCATCCGGCTGGATCTGCGAAGCGATCTCGGTACCGGCCGAATGCGCCGTGAAGACATCGGATGCCCAAACTCTGGCGATCGCTTCGGCAATCTGGCTGCGACAGCTATTATGCACGCAGATGAAAGCGACGTCAGGTTTTTTCATACGTCGGAAAAGCCCCTTTCGTCCGATTGGCGATTTTGACGAGGATCAGCATCGTCGGCACCTCGACGAGAACGCCGACGATCGTGGCGAGTGCGACGCCCGGGTTCAGTGGAAACAACGCGATCGCGACGGCGACGGCGAGTTCGAAGAAATTGGATGCCCCGACCATCGCCGCCGGTGCCGCGACGTCATGAGGCAGTTTCAGCAGTTTGGCGCCGCCATAGGTCAGGAAAAAGATCAGAAACGTCTGCAGGACGAGCGGAATCGCGATCAGGAGGATGTGGAGCGGATTGTTCCAGATGAGGTCGGCCTGAAGGCTGAAGATGATGACGAGCGTCGCCAAAAGTCCGATCGTCGTCACTTTTGAAAACTTGGCGATCACGACGTTTTCCAGATAGCCGATTCCCCGCTTCCGGATAACTGCCCGGCGCGTCAGCGAACCGAGGACCAGCGGCACGACGACGAACAGGATGATCGAGAAAAACAGCGTATCCCAGGGTACGACAAACCCGCCGATGCCAAGTTGCAACGCGACGATCGGTACATAGAGGACGAGAAGGATGAGATCGTTCGTCGCCACCTGCACGAGCGTGTAGGCGGGATTTCCGCGCGTAAGCGAACTCCAGACGAACACCATTGCGGTACAGGGCGCCGCCCCCAGAAGCACGGCTCCAGCGAGATATTCGCGGCCGATATCGGGCATGACGTTGCGATAGAGAACGAGAAAAAACAGGCTCGCGATGCCAAACATCGTAAACGGTTTGATCACCCAGTTGGCGACCCAGGTGAGGAACAGCCCCTTGGGGTTCTTCCCGACGCTCCGGACGCTCGAAAAATCGATTTTGAGCATCATCGGAAAAATCATGAGCCAGATCAAAACGGCGATCACGACGTTGACGTTGGCGATCGCGAAACGGTTGAAGAACGTCGGCACCGCCGGCATCAGTTTCCCGATGGCGACGCCGACGGCCATGCAGAGCAAAACCCAAAGGGTCAGGAACTTTTCAAAGAAACCGATCCTACTTTTTTCCATCGCTGCAGCACGTTTCATCGCCGCAATCACATTCTTCGCCGCATTCGCAGTCATCGTCGCATTCGCAGTCGTTTCCGCAGGTGCACGGAACTGGTTTGGCGGCCTGTTCCGGCGGAACCGCGGTCGCCCGCTTCTGGATCATCTCAACGATCTGGGATACTGAAGAAATCCGACCGGCAGCCATGATCTTCCCATCCACGACGATTCCGGGCGTGGCGAGAACGCCAAGCGCCATGATCGCTTCTGGATCGGTGACGTGTTCGACGACGATTTCGAACGGGAAGGCTTTCGCGGCTAGCACCGCGTTTTCATAATTCTGTTGCGATTTGCGGCAGCAGCCGCCCAGTGCCTGTACTTTGATCATGTCCATATCCTCCAGATGTATATTTTTAGAACAGAAATTCCAGCGCGTTGAAGCCGTAGCCGATGAGGATGATGCCGCTGACGACGATCACCAGGAACCATAACAGCAGTTTCCACTTGACGACCTTCTTCAGCATGACGATCGACGGCAGGGACAGCGTCGTGACCGCCATCATGAACGCCAGGATCGTTCCCAGCCCCGCGCCTTTGAAGAACAAGGCTTCGGCCACCGGGATCGTCCCGAAGATGTCGGCGTACATCGGGATGCCGACCACGGTCGCAATCAGGACGGCGAACGGATTGTCGCTGCCAAGCAGGGTTTCGATCCATGATTGCGGGATGAGGTTGTGGATGACGGCGCCGAGCCCGACGCCGATGGCGATGTAGAGGACGACGCGTTTGTAGGTTGCGAGCATCTGGTCCTTGGCAAAGCCGACGCGATCGCGGAAAGTGGGCCGTTCGATGTCGGCGTCGATGCTCGCTCCCTGCAGCACGAACGGTTCGATTTCCCGGCCGAGGCCGGTCTTTTCGATGATCGTCCCGCCGATCGTGGCGAGCACGAGGCCGACGACGACATACACGATCGCCACCGGCAGCCCGAACACGCCGGTCAGGAGCACGAAAGCTCCGAGATCGACGAGGGGACTGGAAATCAGGAAGGAGAACGTCACGCCCGGCGACAGTCCCGCCCGGGTGAAGCCGATGAAGATCGGAATCGAGGAACAACTGCAGAATGGCGTGACCGTACCGAGCAGGGCGCCAAACGCGTTGGCGCCGATGCCTTTGCTTTTGGCCAGCAGTTTTTTCGTCCGTTCCGGTGGAAAGAAGCTTTGGATGTAGGAAATGAGGAAGATCAGGATGCAGAGCAGCAGTCCGATCTTGATGAAATCGAATAGGAAGAAGTGGACCATCGAGCCGACGGTACCCTCCGTGAATCCGGCTCCGAAGATCCGGTCGAGCAGCCAGCCGATGCCATCCTGCAGCCACTGCATCTTCAAAAGCTGATCGGAAATGAAATCACCGACCGCCTGCAGCCAGGTCATGCCCCGTCACCGCAGGCATCGCAGGGTTCTGCGGTGCCGGTCGCTGCGGTGAAAAAGGCGCCGAGATCGGCGCGGACTTCGGGATCGATGCCATAGAAGACCCATTTGCCCCGTTTTTCCGCCCGGACGAGTCCGGTGCGGCACAAAACGCCCATATGATGGGAAAGCGTCGGCTGGGAAACGTTGAGGCCGCGAAGAATCTGGCAGGCGCAGCATTTCTCCGTCGTTAAAACGGTCATGATCTTGACCCGTGTTTCATCGGCGAGGGCTTGAAACATCCTTGCATAGTGGGCAGTGTCCATCTCGCATCACCGTATCCTTTCGCAAATTCCTATCTTATTATACATAACATATAGATACACGTCAATATGTAATCGCGGCTCATCTTCGTTTTTTTCGATAATTTGAACTTTTTCTCACGAAAAATAATCCAGCGGATAGAAATAATGAGCGAATGATGATATGATAAAAAACAGAGTCAACGAGAGGCGGTGAAACCGATGGATTACACTCAGCGTAGAGCCAGGCGACTGACAAATCTCAAACGCCGCATGGTCATGAACTGGATTGCCGGTTTCACGGTCGTTGCCGTCGTCGCCGTCGCCTCGGCTTTTTCTCCAGTTGCGACGGTGAACGCCAAGTTTCTCGAGGTCGAAACCGTGGGCGATGACCTGTACTATCGGGCCTATGTGGAAGATGGTACCGGAAACGCGGGAGATGCTTCCCTCCGGATCGTCGCCCGCGATCAGTTCGGCGACCGCATCCATGAAGCCGAACCGGGAGCGAACGCCGGCGTCTTCACCTCGCTGAAAGCCAATACCCAATACAAGGTACTGATCGAAATCAATGAGGGTTTCGGTTGGCGCGTCCTCACCAAATATGTCATCCAGACCGGCAGTGGCCCGGGCGGCCGGATCGTCGACTACGCAATTGCGCCGGACGAATCGATACATGGCGAATCCTGGCGCTATTCCGTCATGATCCACGTCATCGATCCAGAAGCCGAATACATCGCTGTGACCTTCCGTTACAACTATCTGTACGACTGGGAAAATATCTCACCCGATACCGAACCGCCGACCGACCGCTGGATTTCGGTCCCGGTCGATGTGGGCGACGTCACCATCCCACTCACCGAACTGTGGAAAGAAGCTCTGACTTGGGAGTGGATCCTCGAAGCCCAAACGGCATCCGGCGATACCGTCGTTCTCGATCAGCGCCGCGTTGCGACGCCGCCGATCCTCTCGGCGTCACTATATGTCAGCGATGCGGGGGTCGATTACCTCGATGTCTCCGTTTACGTCGCAGCCCCGACCGACCTTGTGGTCGAGTATACGATCCGGTTATGTTCGGAAGCCGGTGAAACCCTCGAAGAAAAGGCGTTCGTTCCTGCCTTGGAAAGCCAGGGATACTATGCGGAATCAGATCCGATCCGGTTCAATCGACTGCACAAGGCGACGCTGTACTATGTGTACCTGATCGCCCGCTATCACGACCCGACGGTAGATGCCGATGTCGCCCCTGCGATCCAGACCGCCTTGGCGATGACGATGCCGGACTTCGCGCAGTCAGTCGACGTGACGGAAACAGCGGACACCTTCCTGATCGACATCGTTTTCACCGACCCGGCGAACGTCATTCACAATCTGCAATACTATGTCTACCGAATCGAAAACGGGATGAACGTCTACGTGGCTTCCGGGTCTGCTTCGTTCATCGCCACAGCGGGAGGCATTAAAACCGCCACATTGGAAATCGCTAAACCGGCCGAACCCTATGTCATCATTCTGTCCGTGGAGAAACGGCCTGCCGAAACCATCATCTATTATGCCTGCCCGTTCGTGAGAATCACGCGCGGCAGTGACTGAAATCTACGCTAAGAGCGAGGTGCGAAAATGAAATTCAAGGAGTTCCCGAAAAAAGAAAAAACCCGTATCATCATCGTCGGTGTCGTCATTCTGTTCCTCTTCGTCGTCAGCATGCTTGCGGGAGTCATCTTCCCCGGCTCGACGTTCGCTGATATCGTCGATAGCAGCGTCGGCCGCTTCTTCAACCTCGTCACGTTCTTCCAGAACAATTACGTGACGCTGCTGGAAAGCGCGGCAATCGTCTTCTTCGTGTGGGTGCTCGCAAAATTCCTGACGTTTGTGATCCGCCTGCTTGCGAAAAAGAATCCGCGCGGCGTCACGATCTCCGTTCTGGTCACTTCGCTTGTCAAATATGCGAGCGTCGTCGTCGCCCTTTTCATGATTCTGAGCGCTTGGGGCGTCGCTACGACGACACTCCTTGCCGGCGCCGGGATTTTAGGACTTGCCTTAAGCTTCGGCGCGCAGAGTCTGATCGAAGACATCATCAGCGGCTTTTTCATCATCTTTGAAAAGCAGTTCCAGGTTGGCGACGTCATCGAAGTCGCCAGTTTCCGCGGCGTAGTGACCGAAATCGGCATCCGCACGACGCAGATCGAGGATCTGAACGGCGACATCAAGATCATGAACAATTCGGACATCCGCGGCGCGATCAACACGTCGAGCCATCTCTCCCCGGCAATCTGCGACATCGCCATCGGATACGCCGAGGATCTCAAACGGGTCGAAAAGGTGATTACCGAGCATCTCGCCGAAATCAAGAAGGACATTCCCGAGATCGTCGACGGACCGCATTACCGTGGCGTTCAGCAGCTTGCCGATTCCGGCGTTGTGTTACGGATCATCGCCCGCTGTCACGAAGCGAAGAAATATCAGGTGATCCGCGATCTGAACCGCGCGATGAAACTGCTTTTCGACGCCAACAAAATCAGCGTTCCGTTCCCGCAGGTCGTCGTCCATCAGGGCAAACCGGACGAATGATCGGCTACAAGCCAAAAAGAAAACGCCGGATCCCGCTACTCTTCCCGACGTTTTTTGATAGAAAATGTTTTTTTTACCAGCCCTTGCCCGTTTCGCCTCCGGCTTCTC
>CAZFHR010000041.1:0-8850 GCA_964519115.1 uncultured Candidatus Izemoplasmatales bacterium | reverse complement strand
GCCACCCACGAGTCCGGCATACGCGAAGTCGGAATAAAGGTAGACGTTAGCGATGGTGCTTTCTACCCCGAACTCGATGACCGCTACATATGGCCGATCGGTGAAAGTCATCGGATCGAAGTTGTAGGATAGCGAAACAAGGGTGAATCCGGCGCCGGGAATGACGAAGCCAAAATCGGCGGCATATTGTTCGCGGGCATATAGCAATCCGATTTCAAAGCCCTTGCTGGAATAGGTGGAACCGGCGACAGCATCGACCGCAAGCGCGGCGTCCGCCAGGGGTTTGCCGGCGAACTGCGCATAAAAGGAGGCATCGAGGGCGGCAAAGTAATTGGGAGTTTCCTGATTGCTGAGGACGAGGACGGACAGCACCGTGTCGTCGGCAAGCGAAATGGCAAATGCCAGCTTCAGGTTTTCAAACTTTCCATAGGACTGGATGACGTAGATGACGGCAACGGCGATATCGCCGGTGTAAACCTGATAGCTCGCTTCCAGCGTTGGCGTGAAATCGCCGCGATTGCCGTAAAGGGCGTAGGTGGCTGAAACCGGTGAATTTGCGTAGACGTCGACCCGGGTGCCGCCGGGAACCATCGGCAGATACGTTTCATTGCGGATTCGTGCCGCTTCGGCTTCGGCCTGATTGGCCGCCGCCGCTACGATGCGGTCGTTCTGCTCCGCGGCTACATAGCGGCTGAAGATGCCTCCAAAGGTGAAAACTGCGATCAAGACGGTGATGAGTCCGAAAACAAGGCTATTGTTCCGGAAGAATGTTTTCATCTCAGAACAACCCCCTTACAAGCGGCGACGTAACGATCATGGTCGCATAGTCGCTTCCGGATTTGAGCACACCATAAGCAGCGATCGCAAGAAACAGAATCGCGAGAACGGCGATTCTCAGCCATGTCTTCTTTTGGATCGGGCTATCGGAGCGGATGATGGCGGTCCAGTTGTCGATCGGCATCGTGAAGATGTTCATGAAGACGATCGCGGTGGCGACGCCTTCGGGCAGCGAGCCGACGAAACGGAACAGGACCGTGAAGGCGCCGAGGAAAAGCGCGAACACGATTTTTCCAAGCGGGTTGCGCGGCGTCGTAACCGGTTCGGTCGCCATGAAGACGGCGCCGAACATCAGACCGCCGGACAGGATGCTGTAGGTCGGGAACCAGAGGCCGGGCTCGCCGGCGGCGAGGCCGATGCCCCAGGACAAGACGAAGACCGTGCCGACGAAAACGAGCGGAACATACCATTTGATGACCTTGCGGAAGACGAACCAGGCATAAGCGATGAGGCAAGCCAGGGCGCTGGTTTCCGCGAGTGCTCCCGGAATCGTGCCGAGGAAGAAATTCCATAGCGATCCATAAGGCGTTACCAAGGCATCGTAGTTCAGCGTGGACGCCGCCGACAATGTTCCGAGCGGCGTCGCGCCGGCAATACCGTCGATCAGGATTTCGGAAGCGTTCAGCGCGCCGCCGGCGGCATTGATGACGCCGGTCAGGGTAAAGGCGATCGCGATGTAGCCGATGAGGGCGGGATTGAAAATGTTGTACCCGAATCCACCGAACAGCATCTTGCCGATGATGGTCGCGAAGAGGCAACCGAAGACCAGAACCCAGATCGGGGTGTACAGCGGCAGGATCATCGCCAGCAGGATGCCGGGAATGGCCGCAAACGACGTCTGCAGTTTCGTCCCGAGCGCTTTCAGGGTCCGGACCTGTTTGTCGGTGATGACGTAGAAGAGACCTTCGAAGATCGTCGAAAGCAAGCCCCCGACGATGATGAAGACGAGTGGATAGAACATTTCGAGGAACGCGATGTTTCCGTCGAGATAGACCTGCAGTCCATTCTTATACCAGGCGAACAGAATCAGGGGCAACAGGCCGATCAGGAAGTCGCGCATGATGATCGCGGTGCCGTAGGCCTTGTCGTCGGCCTTACGCAGATAAGGTGCTTTTCCGTTGGCGAATCTTGCCATGTTATGCCCCCTTCCGCGCGAATTCCTTCGCCCGGGCGACGAAGTCGGTGATTTCGATGTGCGACGGACAAACGTAGGAGCACAGTCCGCATTGCATGCATTTATTGGCGTTCAGCGCCTTGACGCCTTCAACGTCCTTGCTCTCGAACGCCCGTTGGATTTCCGTCGGTGCCAGATAGACCGGACAGACATCGGCGCATTGGCCGCAGCCGAGACAGGCGGGATGATTCTTCGCGGCGGGGAGCGGGAAGACGAGAACCGAACCGAGGGTGTCGTTGACGACCAGTTCGTCGATCAGGATTGCCCGCCCGGTCATCGGACCGCCGGCGATATAATACGCCTTCGCCGGATCGAGCCCTTCGGCATAGCCGCCGCACTGCTGGATCAGATCCTTGACCGGCGTACCGATCGGCACGAGGAAATTCTGGGGATTACGGACGCCTTCGCCGGAAATCGTCACGACGCGGGAAATGAGGGGAATGTTCTTTTCCACCGCATCGGCGAAAACGATCGCAGTCGCCGAGTTGTCGACGATGGCGCCGGCTTCGGAAGGAAGGTTCGCATAGGATTTGCCGGTGACCTGCTGGACTAGGTATTTTTCCCATCCGGCCGGATAGATATCCTTGACTGGAAATAGAGTGATGCCAGGATATGCGGCAAGGAACGGTTTCAGGACGGCTTCGATGCCGGTGTTATAGGCTTTATAACAGACGACGCCGCGGTTGGCCCCGGCGGCCCGCATGAAATATTTGAGACCTTTCAGCAGTTTTTCCGGCAGCTGTTCGATCAGCATGTAGTCGCAGGTGATATAGGGTTCGCATTCGACGGCGTTGATGATGACGACGTCGATCGCACACTGGGTTTTATATTTGATATAGGTCGGGAACCCGGCGCCGCCGAGACCTGAAAGGCCGGCATTCTGCATTTTTTCGATGAGTTCCGGCTTCGTGAAGGCGTCCGGATCGATTTCCGGGCGGATCGCGTCATCAGGCGTGTGGAGCAGGTCGTTTTCGATTTCGATGGCGTCGACCATCCGGCCTGAAGCGTGCCACGCCTTTTTGACGGCGGTGACTTTACCGCTCACTGAAGCATGGATCGGCATGGCGCCGAACCCTTCGCGGAAGGCCACGACTTGTCCGATCTTCACCAGTTCGCCGACTTCGACGATCCGTTTGAGCGGACTTGCCTGCTGGATGAGCGGAATGTAAACAAATCGCGGATTCAGGAATTCATGCAAAGGCGCCGTTTTCGACATCTGCTTGCGCCCGTCGATGCGAACGCCCTTGGCTTTGTGTAAAATCATCGCTGTTCCTCCTGATCATGGCTTTCATGGTCTGAACGTTATGATATGCTTGAACAAAAACCATGTGATATTATATCACAAAGAAAGTTGAAAAAACAAAACTTTTCGGTGTTTATCCTTTGGATTCTCCGCTAAGCAACTGCTGTAAATCCGTCATCTCCGGTTTTGTCAGATGCCGCCAGATGCCGACCGGCAATGAACCGAGGACAATGTTCATGATCCGGATTCTTTTCAGGGCGATCACATGCCGGTCCTGGGTCTGACACATCCGGCGGATCTGCAGATTCAAACCTTGGGTGATGACGATGCGAAACGTCGTCGGTCCGATCGGTTCGATGCGACAGGGATTCGTTTTGACGTTTTCGTGGCGCACGGGATTATAGATGACGACGCCAGCCGACAACTGTTCGACGAAAGCATCATCGATCGGCAGATCGACTTCGACGAGATATTCCTTTTCATGTTGGTTCTCAACGCGCAGGATCTTGTTGACGATTTGCCCGTCGTTGGTGAGGAGAATCAGTCCGGAAGTATCCTTGTCGAGCCGTCCGACCGGAAAAATCCGCTCGGAGTGGCCGATGTAGGCGATGATGTTGTCTTTCTTCGCCAGATCGGTCGTTGATTCAATGCCCGTCGGCTTGTGGAAAGCCAGATAGATCGGCGGTTTCTTCCGGCCGATCGTTTTGCCGTCGACCGTTACTTTATCGTCATCGCTGACATCCATGCCGATGACGGCATTGACGCCATTGACGGCGATGCGGCCGGCGGCGACGAGCCGATCGGCTTCCCGGCGCGAACAGTGCCCGGTTGAACTGACATAGACGTTGATCCTCATCGCAATTCCTCCTTGGAAACGAGTAATCGTAACACTTCCGTATCCCGCTTTTTCCACGGAATTTCCGGAGCATCCGGGATGCTTTCGTTGATGGCCAGGGCTGCCGTCGCTGGCATCCATACCGGTTCGTATCCGTACTCGATTTCATAACCCTGCAGCGACTGCCCCCCGCTTTGCGGATACACGGAACAATGGTAATACCGCGAATCGTGGATGAAGATATCGCCGGTGACGTGATTACGTCCGACCTCGATGACCAATCCGAACGGTCGGATCTTTGTCTTGAGGCGATATCCGGTTTCTTCGTCCATCTCCCGCGCCAGGGTGGCAAAAGCGGTTTCTCCCGGTTCGGCGCGCCCGCCCGGGAACTTGCACTCACCGAACCGTCGCGACCGGATGAGCAGCAGTTTGCCGTTTTCCTGCACAATCGCACGAAAAGCCTTCCTGAGGAAGGCCGTTTTTGTAAAATCAAGTCCCGCTTCGCGGTAAATCGTAAACAGACGTTCCATTCAGGCGAAGTAGGCCCGGACCAGGTCGCCGACCTTGTCGAGATCATCGCGGCTGACGTCGAGATGGGTCACGAAGCGAAAATAACCTTCATATGGCAAGATCTTGACGCCATGCTGGCGCAAATAGCTTTCCAGTCCGTTTTTCCGCTTGTCGTCGATGTCGAAGTAGACCATATTGATGTCGCGTTCGGTCCGATCGATCCGGATTCCCGGAATCGTCGCGAGGGTTTCCTCGAGGTATTGAGCGTTCTCATGGTCGGTTTTCAGCCGTCTGGGCATCTTCGTGAGGGCGATGATGCCGGCAGCGGCGAGAAACCCGGCCTGCCGCATGCCGCCGCCCATCAGTTTGCGCCGGTCTTTGGCACGGACGATGAATGCCTTCGAACCGACGAGGATGGTGCCGACCGGCGCCGCCAGGCCTTTTGAGAGGCAGACGGAAACCGAATCGGCATAACGGGCGATTTTTTCGACGTCGCATTGAAGGAACGTTGCCGCATTAAAGATCCGGGCACCATCGAGATGCACGAGCAGATGATGCTTTTTCGCCGCGAAATAGATCTGTTCCATATATTCGAGTGGCAAGACATGGCCGTTGAAGGCGTTTTCGAGACATACGAGCTTCGTTCCCGGCGTAAACCGGGATTTCTGCTTGATCGCCGCTTCGAACTTGGCGAGATCCCAGATGCCACCGTTGCCGTCCATCGTGTACAACTGAACGCCGGCGATGATCGCCGAAGCCCCCGACTCGTGGACAACGATATGGGCGTTCCGGTCAAGGATCACTTCGTCGCCGCGGTCACAGTGGGTGAACAGCGCCAACTGATTGGAAAAGGTGCCTGAAGGAACGAAGGCCGCATCTTCCTTGCCAAATATCGTCGCTGCGAGGCGTTCGAGTTCGTTGATCGTCGGATCGTCCTGAAAAACATCGTCTCCGACTTCGGCGCGATACATGGCATCGCGCATTTCCTTGGTCTGTTGCGTCACGGTATCGCTGCGAAGATCGATGTATTTCATAATGTGCTCCTGACGATCGCTTTTTGATATTCCTTGGATACCTGCATGACGCATTCGAGAACGGTCCGGTAATAATCCGCGTATTCGGAAGCTGCAATCCGGCTGACGTTCGCATCGATTACCGCCGTCTCGCGGCTGCGGTCGTAAACGCTCAGATCATTGGCGATCTTGAACTCGGCGATCGCCTTTACGGTTTCCATGCGGCTGAGGAAAAGTCGCTGTATTTCCTGGTCGATTTCATCGATCTTCTGTCGAAGAACGGCAAGTTGTTCCATGTGATGCCTCCCATTCGTGAGTTGTTTGGACAAATAGTATTATATCACGAAAAAGGTTCCGGGAAATCACGTTTCCGGAACCGGATGAAAAAGAAAACGTCTTGATTTTCATCAGGACGTCAGGGTTTTGAGATATTTATGGATTGCGATTCCCGCACCCGCTCCATCGGCGACCGCCTTGGCCACCTGCTGGAGGCCGCCGATGCAGTCCCCCGCGGCGAACAGCCCGGGAATGTTGGTCATGAAAGTCGCATCGATGACGATCTGATTCCGTTCCATCATCGCACCGATCCGCAGAGCGAAATCGGCGGCGGAAGCGGTTCCGACGGCGACAAAGAGAACATCAAGCGAAACCGTCTGTCCCTGCGTCTTCACGCCTTCCAGATGATCAGAACCGATCAGTTCGAGCAGCGGTTCGGTCACGATGACTACCTGGTCGGGGCGATGCTTCAAAGACTCGCCGTTGGTAAACACCGTGAGATCGGAACTGAAGTTACGAAGGATTTCCAGTTCTTCCAGCATGAAATCGCCGCTGCCGACGATGCCGATCTTTTTCTGGCGATGGAGGAATCCGTCGCAGACGGCACAGAAGGAAACGCCTCTGCCGATAAAATCGGCATAATGTTTGACTTTGAGATTCACGCGCGTCATTCCCGTTGACAACAGAACCGCATTTGCGTGGTAGACGCCTTGATCGGTCTTCACGGTGAACGCCTCATCCGATTCGATGGACAGGACTTCTTCCCGCGCCACCTTGACGCCGAGGCGTTCCGCCTGGGCAATGCCGCGCCCTAATAGTTCGACGCCGGTCACCGGTTCGGGAAAACCGTAATAATTTTCAATCGATTCGGCCTTCCCAAGAGCGCCGAAGTCTTTCATCAACACCAAGACGTCGCGTTTGAAGCGTCGCAGGTAAATGGCCGCGGAGATCCCCGCGGGACCGCCGCCGACAACGATGACGTCGGGCATGATCAGAGTCCGAGTCTTTTCAGGAGGGCGTCTTTGCCCATCAGTCCGACGACCTGGGCGGCCGGTTTGCCGTTTTTGAACAGCATGACGGTCGGAATCGACGAAATGCGGTAGTCATTGGCCAGAAGCGGTTCTTCGTCGACGTTGACTTTGCCGACTTTGACTTTGCCGGCGAGTTCGCGGGAAAGGTCTTCGATGGTCGGGCCGAGGGCTTTGCACGGGCCGCACCATACCGCCCAGAAATCGACGATGACGGGAAGGGGGGAGTTCAAAACTTCTTCTTGGAAATTCGCATTGGTGAAATGTAGTGCCATGATAGAGTCTCCTTTAGATTTTGTCATAGGTTATATGCTCATTCATTTTATCAAATCGGCAGTCAAAACGAAAATGATATGCTTACGGACGCTCAGTAGCTTTCGTCTTCGGGGAAAAGGCGCATCTGTTCGAACGGATTCTGCTTTTTCCCGAGCAGAAACTTGTAATTGCCGTATACCATGTCGGCGATGTCGGATGCGGACATGTTCGTGGTGTCGATGACCATGTCGAGATGCTGGATCTGGCTCAGGTCGAAGCGTGCCCGGTCGGATTCGATCCGCCGTTCGGCTTCTTCACGGGTGTCGCCCCGATATCGCATCCGTTCGAACCGAACCGATTCGCTCGTTTGCAGATAGATGGCGACGATCGTGCAGACGCGCAGTTTCATGAACGATTCGAGGCCCAGCGGTTCGAGGATGATCAGCTTGTTGTCGCGCAGCTGATTGAGCGGCGTTCCATAGTGGAATCCGTTATAGATGGCCGTCTCGGCGAAAAACTCTTCGTTTTTGAGCGAAGCGAACGTTTCCTCCGCGACGAAGTTGTAATCAAACCCGTCGATTTCATTGACGCGTTTGGGTCGCGTCGTATACGTGACGACGCGGGAGATCGGATATCGGTTGAGCATGATTTTGGCCGATTCGGTTTTTCCCGAAGCGCTCGGGCCGAGCAGGATCAACATTCAAACCACCGCCTTCGAACATCTACATAAATTATAACACACGACCGGCCAACGCGACACCCAAATGAAGAATTTGCCAACGGTTGATCCGCGTCGGCCCAGCAATTGCATCGCAACCGGAAAAGTAGTATAATACTACCGTCATTCATTACACGGAAAGGAGGCGGAGAACCGGCGTCGCCGGTCATCGTCATGCACAAGAAAAAAATATCTCCGCTTCTCATCGTCGTTTTGAGTTTTCTGGGCGTCATCGTGCTCGGGACGGTCATATTGGCACTGCCCATCGCCGTCAAAACCGGGCGATTGGCCTTCGTCGACGCGATGTTTTTATCGTTTTCTTCGGTCTGTGTCACCGGCCTGACGCCGATCGCCGACCTTGGCGCGACGCTTTCACTATTTGGCAAGATCGTCGTCGGCGTCCTGATCCAGGTCGGCGGCCTCGGCATCGTCACAATCGCCATCTACGTCCTGGTGCTGCTTGGCATCCGCATTGGCGTGACCGAGCGGCTGGTCCTCAAGGAAGCGCTCAACCAGAATTCGATCCAGGGCATGATCCGGCTGGTCCGCTGGATCATCCTGACATCGCTGCTTTTCGAATTGTTCGGAACGATCCTCAATATGTTCGTCTTCGGCGCTGACTATCCTTTCTGGGAAGCCCTCGGCATCAGCGTGTTCCACGCCGTCTCATCCTTCAACAACGCCGGATTCGACATCATCGGCCCGAACAGTTTCCTCGCTTACGCCGATAACTTCCTCTTTAACCTGTCGACGGCCGTTCTCGTTATCGGCGGCGGCATCGGCTTCATCGTCATTCATGACATCGTCGTCAAAAGACGCTGGAAGGCGCTCACGAACTATACCAAGATCGTGCTCAAGGTCACGGCGTTCCTGCTCGTCATCGGCACCGTCGTCATCAAGCTGGCCGAAGGTTCCAGCGTCACCTGGATGCAGGCGTTCTTCCAGAGCTTCACGGCCCGGA
>CAZFHR010000040.1:0-8875 GCA_964519115.1 uncultured Candidatus Izemoplasmatales bacterium | reverse complement strand
CGCCGGTTCGGGGCAAATACGATCAGTTTCGCCAACAGCGAATCGTAGTACGGCGGCACTTCATATCCCGAAAAAATGTGAGTGTCGATCCGGACACCGGGCCCGCCCGGAAAGATGACATTTTGGATCGTTCCCGGCGTCGGCCGGAAATGATCCATGGGATCTTCGGCGCAGATGCGGCATTCGATGGCATGACCGGTCGGTCGGACGTCGAGTTGGCGGAAGGACAGTTCGTTGCCATAGGCGACGCGGATCTGTTCCTTCACGAGGTCAAATCCGGTGACCCATTCGGTCACGGGATGTTCGACCTGAATCCGTGTGTTCATTTCGATGAAATAATACTCTCCGGTTGCGGCGACGAGAAACTCCATCGTGCCGGCGTTTTCATAGCCGATCGCCTTGGCGAGCCGGATCGCAGCGGTGCCGAGTTTCCGCCGTAACAGGTCGGACAGGTTCGCTCCGGGCGATTCTTCGATCAGCTTCTGGTTGCGGCGCTGGATCGAACAATCGCGTTCGCCGAGATGAACGACGTTGCCGTGCTTGTCGGCCATGATCTGGATTTCGATGTGGCGGGGACGTTCGAGATATTTCTCGATATATAACGATTTATCGCCGAAGCTGGATTCGGCTTCAAGCGAAGTGCGGGCATAGGCGGCGATGAACGCTTCGTCGTCGGTTACGATGCTGATGCCGCGACCGCCGCCGCCACTGGCGGCTTTGATCATCACGGGATAGCCGATTTTGCGGGCGATCCGCAGACCGGAATCCACATCTTCGATGATGCCGTCACTACCTTCGACCACCGGTACGCCGTTGTCGCGGGCGATTCTTCGCGCCGTCGCCTTGTCGCCGATCATCGCGATCGTCTTCGACTGCGGCCCGATGAAGGTCAGTTTGCAGCTTTCGACCATTTCTGCGAAATGACTGTTTTCTGACAAAAAGCCATATCCGGGATGGATGGCGTTGCATCCGGTCGATATGGCTGCACTTAAGACACTGTTGATGTTCAGGTAACTGTCTCGGCTTTGTTCCCGCCCGATGCAGATCGCTTCATCCGCGAGTTTGACGTGGAGGGCGTTCTGATCGGCGAGTGAATATACCGCGACGCACGGGATGCCGAGCTCCTTCGCGGCGCGGATGATCCGCACGGCGATTTCCCCGCGGTTGGCGATGAGGATTTTATTCGCCATTGGCCTCACCCGTGTGGAGGGTGATCAATACCTGATCATAACCGACGACCTGGCCGTTCTTAACGTCGATTCTTTCCACCACGCCCGCAACGGGAGCGGCGATTTCGTTCATGATCTTCATCGCTTCGATAATACAGACGGGCTGGCCTTTCCTGACGATCTGGCCGACCTGGACGAACGGTTCTCCAGCGGGCGTGGCCGAAGAATAGTAGGTCCCGACGAGTGGGCTTTTAACGGCAACGCACATCGTATTCGGTAAAACGGGAGCCAAACACGGAGAACCAGGATCGGGCATCGGGGTGATGGGCGTCGGTGCCGACGTCAGTTTCGACAGTTTCAGTTTGAACCCTTCGAGTTCCATTTCCAGCGTCGTCAAAGTGGAAGCTTCAAAGTCTTTGATGATGCCTTGAATTTCTTTCAGTGTCATGCTATCACGGCCCTTTCTCGATCGGATTTTTGCCGGCTCGGTCATGGATCAGCCGAGTTTTTGCATTACGAATGTCGTGATGTCGCCGACGGTGTGAAGACCATTGGCTTCATCGTCGCTGATTTTAAAACCAAATTCATCTTCGAGCCGCATGACGAGTTCGACAGAGTCGAGACTGTCGACGTTCAGGTCTTCTTGCAGTCGCGTTTCAAGCGTAAGCGTAGATTCATCAATGCCATATTCTTTGGCTATCAGGTTTTTGACTTTGTCCGGAATCATCAGGTTTTGCCTTTCCGAGCGCGTACGGGATATAGTTTGAAATTCAAAGTATCGCTCCAAAATATCATATACGGAACGCCCCTGAAAGTCAACAAGCAAACGGTAATATTTCATCAGTTCCGTGTTCTTCTTACACTTTTTTCACATTTTGAAGCAATATTAAAAATTCCTCGGATTTCATCCGGAGGTCGACTTTTCCAATGAAGGCCGCCCGTTTCCGAAGATGATGGATTTGATAATCGCAAAACCTGATGCTCCGAAAGCAACACAAAAAGGTCTTAAACAGAACAAATAACTTCGTCTGAGCGTCGTTGAGCATATCATTTGGCATTCCCGCTCGTCGGGGATATAATGATGGCAAAAGAAGGTGAATGAAATGTTATTCAAAAAATTGATGTTAATCGGAATCGCCGCTCTGACGATTTCGCTCGCCGCCTGTGATCTGGCGACCAATACGACAACGAACGCCGCCACATCCACGACCGTTTCGACGGCCACCACGACCACGACGGGCACCGCCGCGGTCACGACCTCGACACTTCGGGTCTTCACGCTATCGCAACTCGCCGCCTACAATGGCGACAACGGCACAACTGCCTATATGGCCGTCAATGGAACCGTCTATGATGTTACGAATGCCGATCAATGGACTAACGGCTGGCACCAGGGACTACATCTGGCTGGCACCGATGCGACCACCGCATTCGCCGGCAGCCCGCACAGCCAAGCGTATTTGGATGTGCTGACGATCGTCGGCACCCTTGGCAACTGACAATTCGACTATGAATAGAAAATGGAGCATCAGCGCTCCATTTTTTTATTGTTCGCTCGTCGATCCGGCGTCCTTGACGGGAGGCCTTTTGCATTTCCCGGCCTTGATTTCCAGCAACAGCCAGACGAATCCGGCGATCAGGATCGCAAATGCGATCAATTTATAGGGAAGTCCCGCCAACGGCAGGACGGCGACGGAAAGCGTGATGCCGATCGCCGCGAAAAAGGAAATGACGCAGGAAGTGCACCCATACGTCAGCATCCCGAAGAAGACGGCGACATTCCCGAAGAAAGTACCTTTGCCTTCTTTGCCCGAAAGCGACACGTACGCCATGGAAAGCACCATCATCAGGGCGCTCACCATAGTCATCACGACATTGAGAAAGACGTTGACGCCGACGAGAACCCAGCCATAGGCCCCCGCCATCGACGCATACCCGCCATTAAGGCGGTCAAGGAGAAAATAGATGAATGCGAACACGAGGCCATAGATAACGCCGGCAAGCACAAATTTTTTTCCTCTGATCAACTTCCATACTGCATCTAGCATATCCCGTCGTCTCCCGAAAACAATCATAACATCCATCCATTATATAGAAACCACAGGCAATCGTCAAACCATTCGGCTTGAAGCCAATTCGATTCGTTCCTCTATCTTTGTCTAAAAGCGAGTCTTTTTCCCACTGAGGACCGGACATGAAAATCACGCCACGGCGGGCGTGATTGATGGGGCATGGACGAAAGGAACGATCAGATGGTGCCGTTCGCCCAGGCTTCGATGAAAGCGGTCAGTTCCCTAAAATCCGGACTGGTGGCGTTACGGACATAATACCCGCTCGTCGCCATGCCTGTAAGCAGGGCTTCTTCGGGATCAAGACCGAGCAACAAGCCGAGGACGTATCCGGCGTTGAAATTGTCGCCGGCGCCGGTGGTCAGTTTCGGTTTGGCGCAGAACGGTCCCATCGCTTCGGCATAAATACCGCTGACGACCGTCGCCGAACGGTCGACGGGATGGACGACCAGGGCATCGACGCCGATCCGGCGATCGAGGGCTTCGGTGACATCCCGGAGTGTCGTCTGCATTTTTTCCAGTGCTTCCGCCGGAAACAGGCCGAGGATCTTGGCAACGTCATAGGCTTCCTTCTTGTTCAGGCCGAGGACGACGAAGAAACGGGTACTAAATGATTTGAGCAAATCGAGGGCGCCGATGATTTCTGCCGCTTGGCGTTTTTCCGGATCGGCGATGTCGACGAAGAAGATCGGCTTTTTGGCCCGAATCGGCAGCAAGGGCAGAATCTCATCCAGCAGTTTCTGCCACAGTTCGGTCATCGCCGGCAGCATCGACCAGTTGACCGATGCGAACAGGTCAGCCTCGCCTAAAAGCTGCACGAGATTGTCCTTGCCAAGGACGGCGATCAGTTTTTCATAGGTGACGTCGTTGAGCGAAGTCATCTTCCCGAGCAACAATTTTCCATCGAGAAACTCGAGGGCGTCGGTATGGCCGTTATTGGCGATCGAATGCAGGGTTACGTTGGCGGGCATGCGGAAAACCTCGTCGATCGCCGGGACGCCGAGAGCGCCGATGTAGGTGATCTTGGCACCGTGGCGTGCCAAAGCATTGCACATGATCGGCCCGTTGCCGCCGATTTTCTTGGCGACCGGGACGAGTTCGATGTTGGTGGACAGGCCGCTTGCCTTCTCGATCCGTCGAGCCAGTTGGGAAATCGTTTCGATCCGCGTGAAACGGACATGGTCGAGGCGCTTGTCGACGGGGTGGATGATTTCGTCGACGAAGCCGTCGAAGCCGATCACCATCTTGATGTCAGCGGGGTTTTTATCTTTCAGTTTTTGCGCCAATACGCTTTTTTTGTCTTGCATGCCGTGTCCGGATCAATGAAGATCCGTTCCTCCTCCAGATTATTTCGAACTTCTCTATCATTATATACCAAATGAGGCTTGTTGCGCAATGTCTCGCATCGACCGATTGACGATCTTCAGTCCTAGCATCGATAGAGGTCATCGCGTTGACAACGCCGGGATTATCCGTTATAATGGAGCGAACCCCCAACGGAGGACGCCATGCTCACGACCATCCTGTTCGATCTTGACGGCACTTTGCTGCCCATCGACGAAAAACCTTTTCTGGAACTATATTTCGGTCTGATGGGGCGTCGTTTCAGCGCGCTCGGTTTCGCGCCGGAACCGTTCATCCGGGCGGTATGGATCGGCACTGAAGCGATGCGGAAGAACGCCGGACCCGCAACGAACGAAGATGTCTTCTGGGCGGCTTTTGGCAAAGCGATCCCCGATGGTGACGGTTCGATCCGCGCCGAGTTCGGCCGCTTCTATGCCGAAGAATTCGACCATGTGCAGCCGTCGTCCTCGACGCATCCGCTCGCCCGCGAAATCCTCGACGTATTGCACGCAAAGGGTTATAGCGTCGCGCTGGCGACCAATCCGCTGTTCCCGCGGATCGCCACCGAGAAACGGATCCGCTGGGCGGGCCTCATCCCGGAGGATTTTCTCTTCATCACGACCTATGAGAACTCCCGCGCCTCGAAGCCAGCTTCCGCCTATTATGAGGCCGTCCTCGATGCCGTGGGCAAAGAGGCTTCGGAATGCCTGATGGTGGGCAACGATGCCAGCGAAGACATGGCCGCCGAACGCCTTGGCATCGCGACCTACCTCCTCACCGATTGCTTGATCAATGCCAAAAATGTGGATCTCGATCGATTCCAACGGGGATCGTTCGCGGATTTGCGCCGTTTCGTCGGCGCTTTGCCGGATCTTATCCCAAGATAACGGGATTCCTAATAGGAATCCTTTTTATATAGGAGCCTGTTTCGGATCTTGTGGCATCGAAAGGAAAGTACACCGCAAACTCAAACCGAAAACCAGATTTCTGCAATATGTTAACCCGTTACGGAACGCATCGGGCCCAGTACCCTTGAAAGGGAGAAGATAGAGCAGTATAATGAAGGATGCTCAAACTTTTTCTTTGGAGGAATGTCCGGTGAAAACATTCAAAAAACTCATGATTCTCGTTTGCCTCACTCTTTTCTCGTTCATGTTCGTCACTGTTTCAGCGGCTGGTCCGGCGACGGAAGCCTCGACCCTGGTCGTCCACTACTTCCGTTTCGATGGCGAATATGCCAATTGGTCGCTCTGGCTGTGGCAGTCCGAACCGGATAACGGCGAAGGTGCCCGCTTCAGTTTCACCGCCGATGACGAATTCGGCAAGGTCCGCTCCCTTCCCCTTGCGGGAACGATTCTCGAAGGTGCGACCTCGGTCGGCTTCATCGTCAGTACGGCGTCGTGGGACAAGGACGTCGCCGTCGACCGCTTCATCGACATGTCGCATTTTAATGAGAGCGGCGAAGTCCACGTCTATCTGATCCAGGGCGAACCGACGATCTATTACGACCGGGCCGAGGCCGATACCTCGAACCGGGTGCTCTTTGCCCATTTCACCGATACCGACACGATCCAGTTCAAGACGACGATGCCGGTCGCGGCCGCTGACGTCACCCTGTATGTCGATGACGTCGAGACGGAAAAAATCGGCTATGTGATGACCGACAACGTCGGGACGTTCTCGCTTGCGGCAGCGGCGGACCTTTTCTCCGCCTATGTCCTGTCCGTTGATTTCGGCGATCCGGAGCCGGCGACGGCGGTGGTCGGCTTCGACGGCATTTACGATACGCCGGCTTTCGAGGATGCATATGGCTACGATGGCACCCTTGGCGCGATCTACTCGCTCGCTTCTACGACGTTCAAACTGTGGGCGCCGATCAGCCTTTCGGTGACCCTTAACCTCTATACTGCCGGGCACAGGGCCTCAGAAACGGATTACGACGGCCAGGCCGGCGTCAACGATCCGTCACAGACCGTCGCGATGGCGAAGGGCGTGAAAGGCCTGTGGTTCGTCACAGTCGACGGCGATCTTGATGGCGTCTACTATACCTATAGCGTGGAAAACGCAACGGGAACGTTTGAAATCGTCGATCCGTATGCAGTAGCGGCAGGCGTGAACGGCGATCGCGGCATGGTCATCGATTTCGACCGCTACGATCCCGAGGCCTGGGCTGAAGACGAACGCCCGGATACGATGGAGAGTTATACCGACGCCATCATCTATGAACTGCACGTACGCGATCTGACGACCTCGGACACATGGAACGGCCCTGATGGCTATCGTGGCAAGTTCCTCGGCCTCGTCGAAACCGGAACCACCTATGGGGGTCTGGCGACCGGATTTGACCATATGATCGATCTCGGTGTCACCCATGTTCAGCTCCTGCCGGTCTTCGACAGCGGCGTGGTCGATGAGACCCGGCTCGACGATCCGACCTATGCCGGCATCGTCGACGGCATCTTCAACTGGGGATACATGCCGGAAAATTTCAACGTCGTCGAAGGCAGCTATTCGACCGATCCGTACAACGGCGCGGTCCGTGTCACCGAATTCAAGGAAATGATCCAGACCTTCCATGGAAACGACATCCGCGTCATCATGGACGTTGTGTACAATCATACCGGCAAATCCGCCGATTCCAATTTCAACCTGATCCTGCCCGGTTATTACTACCGCATGAACGCCGACGGCTCCTTCTCCAATGGCAGCGGCACCGGCAATGAGACGGCGTCCGAACGCATCATGGTTCAGAAGTTCATGCTCGAATCGATCCTCTTCTGGGTCACTGAATACCATATCGACGGCTTCCGTTTCGATCTGATGAAACTCCACGACGTCGAAACGATGAGTCTGATCGCCGATGCCGTTCACGCCATCGACGACACGATCATGATCTACGGGGAACCATGGACGGGCGGAACCAGCCCGCTGCCGGTCGCCGAGGCGGCGTTCAACGCCACCCTCGATGAAATGGCCGGCGTAGCCGTCTTCAACGACGATACCCGCGATGGCATCAAGGGCAGCGTCTTCTCCGAAACCGGCATGGGCTTCGTCCAGGGATACCGTTTCTACGATGCCCGCATCCTGCTTGGCATCGCCGGCGGAACCCTCCAGGAGGGAATCGTTGCCGCGCAACTGCCCAAAGGCGCCTGGGCGCTTCAGCCGACGCAGACGATCAACTACGTCGAATGCCATGACAACAACACCCTCTACGACAAGATCATGCTTTCCAGCCTCGCAGCCGGCGATCCGGCAGCGGTGATCCGAATGCAGCGGCAAGCCTATGCGATGATCTTTCTATCCCAGGGCATCACCTTCATGCAGGCCGGATCGGAGTTTCTCCGAACCAAACCCTGTGCCACTGGGAGTGGTACCTGCGATGTGGACAATCAATATGATCATAATTCCTACCGGTCTCCGGACTCTGTCAACCAGATCGACTGGAGCCTGAAGGTCGAAAACATCGAAACGTACGAGTATTTCAAGACGCTCATCCACCTGCGGAAAATGAAGGACGTCTTCACACTGTCGACGATCGACGAGATCGCCGCGGCGCTGACAATCACCGAGGAACAGACCGGAGGCCTCGTTTCCTACACGCTGACTGATACCACTGATGTCTGGAATACGATCTTCGTCGTCCATAACGGCGGCGATGCGGCCAACGCGATCCTCTTACCCGAAGGCGAATGGAATGTCGTGTTGACGACCGATGAAGTCGGGGAAATGACGCTGACCGAATATCAGGGCGTCGGTGTCGAAACGCTGTCCATCCTGACCGTTCTCGCCGGCAATACCGTCTTGAATCTGAACCCCAACGACACCTATGTGATGGTTCGGTTCGCCGACGATTACATTCCCGAAGTCGAAGCCGTCGCCGCCGCGCTCGCAACGCTCACGTTTACCTCGTCCCTGACCGAAGACACAACGTTGACTCTGCCCGCAAGCGTCGGCACCGTAACGCTCGCCTACGCTTCTTCTGATGCCGCCATCATTGACCCGGTCACCGGGGAAGTCCATGCTTCCGCCCTCACCGCCATCACTTCCGTGACGCTGACTGTGACCGCTTCCCGCTATGGCGTTACCCAGTCGATGGACTTCGTGATTGCCGTCGGTGCAGCAGCTCCCACAGGTTTGGGAACGCTCGCCATCATCGGCATCGTCGCCGGATCGTTCAGTCTTACCGCGGCCGGCGTGCTCCTGTTCCTGTTCCGCAAACGGATTTTCAAAATCTGAACCGGTACGAAAAAGAAAGACGGTCGGAATCATCCGATCGTCTTTTTCACGGCGCCT
>CAZFHR010000039.1:0-8890 GCA_964519115.1 uncultured Candidatus Izemoplasmatales bacterium | reverse complement strand
TGCATCAGGCCGCAACCGCCGCAGATGTCGTAATGCTTGCATTTCGGCGCGACGCGGTAGGGGCTTTTTTCGATCATTTCGACGATTTTCCCGAAACCGTAGCTTTTTTTACGCTCGGTCACGTCGATATCCGCCCGCTCGCCTTTCAGCATGCCTGCGACGAAAACGGTGTACCCGTCTTCGAGTTTGCATACGCCCAGGGCGTCATGCGTAAGGTCGATCGCTTCCACAATCGTCCGTTGTCGTTCGTTTTCCATTACTCCCCCTCCTTTCGGCCTTTGATGATTTTCGCATAGGCTTCGGCGAGACCGCCAATGGCGGTTTCGCGATACTTGTGATGAATGTCTTTGCCCGTCTGGTACATCGTTTCGATCGCCATGTCCAAAGTGATCCGATGCGAGGCCGCCAGAAAGAAAGAAAGGCCGCAGGCGTCGATGGCGCGAAGGGCGCCGACGGCGTTTCGCTCGATGCACGGAATCTGGACATAACCGAGAACCGGGTCACAGGTCAGGCCCAGATGATGTTCGAGCGAGATTTCGGCCGCATAGTCGATGGCATCGATTGGCAGGCCGTTCAATTCGGCGGCCAGCGCAGCCGCCATGGCGACGGCGGCGCCGACTTCCGCCTGGCATCCGGCGATCGCACCGCTGATCGATGCGTTGTGTTTGATCAGGTTGCCGATGAGTCCGGCGGTCGCCAGACCTTTCAGGCATTGGTTGACGGTGAACCGATGACGTTCCTTCAGGTAGCGCATCACAGCGGGTACGACGCCGGAGGATCCGCAGGTCGGGGCGGTGACAACCTGATGGCCGCTGGCATTTTCTTCGGCAGCGGCATAGGCATAGGCCGAGACGATCCGGCTTTCCGTGATTTCCTGCGGTTCGTGCGGCAGGACGCCTTGCCAAAGCATCTTCGCCTTGCGGCTGATGCCGAGCTCTCCGGGCAAGACGCCCTCGGTTTTCAAACCGCGCATGATGGCGTCATTCATCCGTTGATATACCGTCTTTAAAAAATCCCAGATCCCGGGACCTTCAAAGCGCTCGACATACTGATAAGGGCGTAATCCTTGTTCCTGACAATACGCCTTGATTTCCTCAAATGAGTGATGCGGATAAACGTCGGGAGTGACAAAATCATCTTCGCCCTCGAGGCGAATCGAACCGCCGCCGACGCTATAGACACGCCAGCGATATTCGCTGCCGTCCGCGGTGTAGCCGAGGATGTCGAGGGTGTTCGGGTGGGTGAGAATGTAGGAAGGATCAAAGACGATTTCCACGTCGCCCAGGGTTTGCCGGATGACGTAATCCGTCAGATGCCCCTTGCCGGTCAGGGCAAGCGACCCGTACAGCGTGACTTTGAACCGGATGGCGTCCGGATGGCTTTCCTTGAACAGTGAGCAGGCTTTCTGCGGCCCCATGGTATGCGAACTCGAAGGTCCGTATCCGATTTTGTACAATTCTCTGATCGATTTCATATTTTCTCCGCCGCCAGGCTCGTGATATGAAAATTATATCACAATTCCGGCAAAAACATAAGCACCGACCGCAAAAATCGTCGCGACGAAAAAGGCCCGCAAAATCTGCGGGCCCGGTGTTACCTATATTCAGACGGTGTTGGCGGCTTTGTTCTGCAGATACCACGTCGTGACGATGACGATGCCGACGATTGTATAGAGATAGAAGACGACGTTCCCGACCCCGGAAATCAGGGCCCCGGCGATCAAGGTCGCGATCGGAATGAAGGCCTGCGACAGCACCGAGGAGACGGCATTGACCTTGCCGAGCATTTCGCGCTGCACGCGCTTCTGCATGACCATGCTCACCGGAATGTTGAAGGCGACGTTGGCAAAGCCAATCGCAAACATCAGGATGGTGACGCCGATCAGCACGACGTTGATCGGAATCAGGTAGAGATAATAGAAGATCATCAGAAGGCAGATCGCGACCGCGCCGGCGGAAAACAAAGCGAGCGATCGTTTTAGGGACGGCCCGTAGTTTTCCTTCGTCTTCCGGCGGGAAAGAATCACCGACATGATGATCGCCGCCGCCGAAAGCGAGATCGTAAATATGCCATACCAGAACTTCGTGCTCCAGACATTTCCGAACAGATAGTCCGTTTCAGCAGCGAAACGGAAATAGACGAAGTTCTGCAGTCCGTTCGAAAAGATCGGCGAGAGGAAAAAGTTGAGCGACAATGCCATCACGAGGATCGCAACGATCGACTTTTCATGCACCAGATAGTGAAAACCGGACTTGATGTCGGCGATGACCTCCTTCAGTTTCATTCCGTTCGTTTCCGGCTTCTTGTGGGTATAGCGGATGAACATTTCGGAGATGGCAGAAAGAATGTAGGCGGAGCCGTTGATGATGAAGATCCAGACGATGCCGAGCGTGGAATAAAGGACGGCGGCGAACAGAATGCCGATGATCGCCTGAAAGTTGTTGGAGACGCTCAGATACGATGCCGCTGGTTGCAGTTCGGCGTCGGTGACGATGAAACGCAGAAGCGAGGTGGACGCCGGCGAGAACAGCGCGCCGTTCGTCGAAAGGATCACATTCATGAGGAAGAGGATGACGATTTTCAGGACGTTTCCTGGGTTAAAGATCAAAATGACCCCGACGAGACAGATCGTGATGCCGCGCACGAAATCGGTCAGATACATGATCTTCGCTTTGTTGAATCGGTCGGCCAGGACGCCGCCGACCGGAGACAGAAAGACGATGATCAGTCCCGCCAGGGCGATGTAGGCCGATTTCAAGATCTCGGCATTGGCTGATCCGACAACCGGAACCGTGACTTCATACAGATAGAATGCAATCGCGAAATTGAAGAATACATGGGCGATGTTGGTAACGAATACACCCCAAAACAAGAGGGCGAAGTTCCGGTTTCTGAATACCC
This sequence comes from uncultured Candidatus Izemoplasmatales bacterium, assembly GCA_964519115.1. Classification (GTDB taxonomy): domain Bacteria; phylum Bacillota_I; class Bacilli_A; order Izemoplasmatales; family Hujiaoplasmataceae; genus UBA12489. The sequence goes on along the minus strand of CAZFHR010000039.1, from coordinate 5,989 downwards.
GGATCCCCGCCCCCTTGTCATTTTCCCGGACTGTCGTGTCCATGGGGGTCATTCGATGATGATTTTTACCGTGTCCCCGTCCGCAGAGCAGACGTTGACGAGTTCGCCGACGGCGCCGGCGTTGATCATCTGGATCAACGCATCGATGTCGATGTCCATGTCGTCGAGCGTGTCAAGATTGAACTTGCCCGATTTCAGGAGTTTGGCGAATTCGATCGGCAACTGGATGTTGACGACGTCGCCATCGGCGGAGTTGACATTGATTTTGAGCATCCGAAACGGTGCTTTTTTCGCGATGATGACTTCCGGTTCGTTGTTCTCTTGTTTCTCGCCCATCGCGGAAAGCAGCCGTTCCGCGTCTTCGGCGGTGATGGTGCCTTTCGTAAGTAGATCGAGGATCTTCATTCTTTCCTGTTTCAGTTCGTCTTTAGCCATGATGGTTTCGCTCCTTGTCATCTTATTCTTTGCAACATATTTGCCGCTTCGACGGCCGTCATTTCATATTTGTCGAGTTGTTCGACGATCAGCGCCGCCAATGCCGTTTTCAGTTTGGTGGTCGTAATGTCACCCTTGGCATTCCGGCGGCGCAGTTGCTTCTTTTCTTCTTTGATCGCAACTTTGTTCATGGTATCCCTCTTTATCTGATCTGGCTCAGAAGTTCCGCCGCTTCAAGCGCGGAGATTTCCTGCTTGCCGAACTGTTCCAGGACGAGCCCGGCCAAAATCGTTTCGGCTTCTTCGAAGGTGATGTCGCCTTTGACGATCAAATTCATGATATTCTTTCTTTTTTCAGTGAACGGTTTTTTCAACATGATGGTGCCACCTCATTTCTATCTGATCTTTTTCAGCTGTTCTGCTGCTTCGAGGGGCGTGATTTCGCCCTTCCCGAGTTTGTCTAGGATATCGATCCGCGACATTTTCGGTGTTTCGTCCTTGGTCGGTGCGGCATCTTCCGCGGAAACGGCGTCCGGAGTGTATCCGAGACCGATGATGACGTCGTCGAGAATCTTCTTGACGGTCGGATAGCTGATGTTCATTTCTTTTTCGATTGCTTTGATGTTGCCGCGATTCTTGACGAACAGTTCGATGAAGTACAGTTTATCGGTGTCCAGGTAGTTGAACTTCGAAAGCGTGAAGGCTCCCGTCAAGGACGTTTGGCAATGATCGCACCTTAACTCGGTGACGACGAGATCATGATGGCAGACCGGGCATTCGGAGAGCACGGGGTATTTTGCTTTGTCACGGGTGAATTCCGAAAAGATGCGGGCGCCTTTTTTGTTGAGTGTCTTGAATTCCATCGTGGATCCTCCTTGGATCAAATCGTTTTTATATATACTTTGGTGCCATCGTGGGTTTTGATGTCGACGATCAATCCCCGGATGGCGATTAGCCTCATTAATTCTTTACTGTCAAGTGGCATGTCTTCATCCTGCTTGATGTGTCTGAGGGCGATGCGGGCGTAGAACAGCGGTATCGGCAGCAGGAACAGGAACGCGAGGAAGCGCGAGACGCCCTTCTGATCCGGTACGATGATCCGGAGTCGGACGAAGTGGGCTCGCTTCGGGCCGGGAATCTTCGTCGGCTTTGGAAACAGTTCGCTGTAGGCTTCACGTTTGCTGATTTCTTTCGATGTTAATCTATATAGCGTTTGATTTTGCACCGTTTTCAACTCCGTTTTATTGATTATCTTAACTTACACCTTAATTATATTAATTTTGTTTTTAAATTGCAAGCATTTTTTAACATATTTTTAAAAAAAATGAAAACGTCTCTTAAGAGACGTTGTTTTTTTGAGGTGTTTTTACGCGGATCAACCCGATCAAAGTCGCTCCTGCCAGATATCCGGGAGCATCAAACAGCAAGGCGTCGACGAACGAGGGGCCGCGGTCAAGGGCGAACGCCTGCGAGCCTTCATCCAGCAGGGCGACGCCGATGCCGAGGATGAACACCGGCCAGAACGGTAGCCTCCACGCGCGAAACGCGGACGCGTATGCCATCCCGAGCAGCGCGTATTCAAGGACGTGAGCGCCCTTGCGCACGAACGCGTGCAGATCCGCGAATGCGATCGTGTTTCCCGGCGCAATGAAATCAAGGATGCCGGCGGCGATGTTCGCCACCTGCTGCGAGAGCGAGGCCGATGTTTCACCCGACTGTCCCGACATGCCGAAGATGAGGATCGTCATGATCACGCTCGCCATGAGCGTCAACGCTTTCTTCATAGATGGGATTTCATCTCGAAGATGACGTCGCGGATTTCGGCGGCGCGTTCGAAGTCGAGGTCTTTCGCGGCCTGACGCATCTGGGCTTCGAGGATATCGATCGATTTCAGCATTTCCTTCTTCGAGATCCGTTTGTAATCGATTTCGCCGGTCTTCTTGTCGACCTTGATCGAAATCGAATCGTGGACCGCCTTCAGGATCGTTTTCGGGACGATGCCGTTGATTTCATTGTAGCGCAGCTGAATCTTCCGCCGCCGTTCGGTTTCGTCGAGCGCATAACGCATCGAGGCCGTGATCTGATCGGCGTACATGATGACTTTGCCATGCTCGTTCCGGGCGGCCCGGCCGATGATCTGGACGAGCGAGCGGTCGCTGCGCAGGAATCCTTCCTTGTCGGCGTCGAGGATGGCGATCAGTGATACTTCCGGCAAGTCGATGCCTTCGCGAAGGAGATTGATGCCGACGAGGATGTCATAGGTCCCGAGCCGGAGCTTGCGGAGGATTTCCATCCGCTCCAGCGTTTTGATTTCAGAATGGAGATACGTGACTTTATAGCCGAGGCTTTGCAGGTAGGCCGTCAGATCTTCACTCATCTTGATGGTGAGCGTGGTGATCAGAATCCGCTCTTTCCGGGCGATTACGGTTTCGATTTCATCGATCAGGTCATCGATCTGACCTTCGGTCTTCCGGACGAAGACGTTGGGATCGAGCAGACCGGTCGGGCGGATGATCTGTTCGACGACTTCTCCGGAACGGGCAAGTTCATAGTCTCCGGGCGTCGCCGACACGTAGATGACCTGATTGATCTTCTGATTGAACTCCTCGTAATTCAAGGGACGGTTGTCAAGCGCGGATGGCAGGCGGAAGCCGTAATCGACGAGCGTCTGCTTGCGGGAACGGTCGCCGTTGAACATGCCGCGGACCTGTGGCAGCGAAACGTGGGATTCGTCGACGATGAGGATGAAATCCTTCGGGAAAAAATCGATCAGGACCGAGGGGGTTTCGCCCGCTTCGCGGAGCGCCAGATGGCGGGAATAGTTCTCGACGCCGCTGCAGGTGCCCATTTCCCCGAGCATTTCCAGGTCGTACATCGTTCTTTGCCAGATTCGTTCGGCTTCGAGCGGTCGGTTCGTGTCTTTGAAGAACTGCACCCGTTCGAGCAGTTCGTTCTTGATCCGGCTCATCGCGTCCTCGAGTTTGTCGCGGTTGGTGAGAAAGTGCGAAGCCGGGTACAGCGACACGACCTGCCGTTCTTCGAATGCTTCACCGGTGACGATGTTGAACAGCCGGATCCGGGTGACGCGGTCATATTCGAACTCGATGCGGATGCCGGTGGTCTTTTCATAGGTCGGCAGGATTTCAAGGACGTCGCCCTTGACCCTAAAACAGCCGCGATTGAAATCGACGTCGTTGCGTTCGTAGAGAATGCCAACGAGCTTGCGGATCAGGATGTCGCGGCCGAACTCTTCGCCGACGCGGACCGTGACGATGCCCTTGCGATATTCTTCGGGATCGCCGATGCCGTAGATGCAGGAAACGGAGGCGACGATGATCACGTCGCGCCGATCCAAGAGCGATGAAGTCGCCGCATGACGCATCTGGTCGATTTCATCGTTGATCTTGGAATCTTTTTCGATATAGAGATCGGCGCCGGGAATATAGGCTTCCGGCTGATAATAATCGTAATAGGAAATGAAATATTCGACCCGGTTTTCCGGGAAGAAATTCTTGAACTCGGAATAGAGTTGGCCGGCGAGCGTCTTGTTGTGGGCCAAGACCAAAACCGGGCGGTCGAGCCGCTCGATGAGATTGCTCACGGTATAGGTCTTGCCCGTCCCGGTCGCACCGAGAAGAACCTGCTCCTTCATCCCCGATCGGATGTTTTCGGTCAACCGATCGATCGCCTTCGGCTGGTCGCCGGTCGGACGATAATCTGATACCAGTTTGAAGATTCCCATGTCGATCACCTGCCGATACTATCAGTATACCACACCGGCGCCGGCCTGCGAATAGTTTTGTAATCGCCGCTTCCATCTGTTAAAATGGAGTTGGTGATGCCATGAAAATCGTCCTCTGCGCCATCGATACCAAATACATCCATACGAATCTCGCACTGCGGTTGCTGAAAGCCAACTGTCCTTTGCCATGCTCCCTCGTCGAGTATACGATCAAGGACGGCGCGGATCGGATCCTGGCGGATCTCGTCGCGATGAACCCCGATCTCGTCGCCTTTTCCGTCTATCTCTGGAACGTCGGCCAGGTGCTGGAAATCGTCAGGAATCTGCACGAAAATGGCATCTTTACCGTCGCCGGCGGACCGGAGGTCGCCCATGACCCCGCCCACTACATGGCCGCTGCGCCGTTTGACTTTCTGATCAAAGGCGAAGGCGAACGGGCCTTCGCCGCTCTCGTTTCCGCCCTTGACTCCCAGCACCTCGTTGATGGGATTCCCAATCTCGTCTTTCGGGAAGGGGGGCGCATCCGGGAAAATGCGGTCATGCCGATCCGTGATCTCGCTTCGCTCCAAAGTCCCTACCGTTTCCCCGAAGACGAAGCTGACATCCCCCACAAGATCCAATATCTCGAATTGTCCCGCGGGTGTCCTTTTTCCTGCAGTTACTGTCTCGCCCCGCTTGACGGCGGCGTCCGTTTCTTTCCGCTCGAAAGGGTGGAAGCTGACATCCTTGATCTGCTGGCGAAAGGCGCAAGAACGTTCAAATTCCTCGATCGGACCTTCAATGCCCGAGTCGACGTGATGATCGCTTTGTGCGACTTCATCATCGCCAAGGCTCCCGCGGGGGTCGTCTTCCAGTTTGAGATCACCGCCGACATCCTGCCGATGGCCGTCGTCGATCATCTGAATGCCTGCGCCCCGCCCGGATTGTTCCGTTTCGAGATCGGGATTCAGTCGACGCATCCGGCAACGAATGCCGCCGTCAACCGGAACCAGGACAACGATCGTCTGTTTTCAACCATAAAAGCGTTGATCGCTGGTGGGAAAGTCGTTGTCCATCTCGATCTGATCGCCGGTCTGCCTAAGGAAGATCTGCCACGTTTTCATCAGACGTTTGACGAAGCATTCGCCCTGTATGCTCCCGAACTCCAGCTTGGGTTCTTAAAAATGCTGCGCGGCACGCCGATCCGCCGCGATGCGGCGAACTATGCCTACGTCTTTAGCCCGGATCCGCCATATGAAATCCGGCAGAACGACGTACTTTCCGCCGCCGATCTTGCCATCATCCATGAAGTCGAGGTAGTCCTCGAACGTTTCTGGAACAAAGGCTTCCTGAATGCGACGATGAAGCGAATCGCCGGCATCGTCCCTTCGATGTTCGATTTCTTGCTTGCGTTCCACCGGTTTCTGGAAGCCGGCGATTTTCCTTTCCGGCGTCACCAGCTTGCCGATCTGTTCGTGGCTATCGACCGCTTTTTCGGTCTGGCGCTTCCCGCCATCGCCCCGTCTTTGCACGACGATCTGAAAAGGGAATATCTTGAACGATCGTCCGTGAAACCGAAGATCTGGTGGCCAGAAGACGCGGGGCGCAAAGATAAAAACGTCCTTATGCGGCGCTTTTACCGGGACAACCCATCGATTCCGATCGATGACTTGTACAAATACGGTATCGTCACCGGATACCAGGACGGATACTTGCTTCTGGTTTACCGGCCGACCGGAAAAATCATCAGAACGTTTTGACAAAAAAAAGTGCCGTTGCCGGCACTTCAGAGTGTAGACAAACCCAGTCCTAGGAAGCGATTCCGAAGACTGGG
>CAZFHR010000038.1:0-8989 GCA_964519115.1 uncultured Candidatus Izemoplasmatales bacterium | reverse complement strand
GTTGAATTGGATACGCAAATTCCGGTTCCGGTTCGTCTTCGATGCCGAGTTGAATTGGATACGCAAATTCCGGTTCCGGTTCGTCTTCGATGCCGAGTTGAATCGGATACGCGAATTCCGGTTCCGGCTCGTCTTCGATACCGAGTTGGATCGGATACGCGAATTCCGGTTCCGGTTCATCTTCAATGCCAAGCTGAATCATGCGAGATGAGAATCCAAGTTGCAGTCCGGATTCCGCATTGGCAGAAACGGTGAAAAACGGGGCGATCATGAAAATGGCGAACAAAACGACGAGCAGGGATTTCAGGGCAAACTTTTTCATGGTGAATCTCCTTTTTGATGGGTGTGGCATATGGCGTTTGAAACATGGGTGGATCGACATGACGAGATTTCGTGCGATCTCCTGTCATCACTCATATTAGCACACACAAAAAGGAATGTAAATATTTCGATTTGAGAATATTTTATATTTGTATTATAGCACATTTCCAAATAATATACATAAAAAGTTCTAAAAAGAGAATATTTTGCGTTTTTTAAAAAGCGAACTAACACTAATCATCAAACGTTCACCGCATAAAATATTCTTTATTTTCGTTCATCAGGGGTTTTTCCGCAGTTAAAAGTCATTTTTCATCCAGATTTGGCGTTTTTTTCGAGAAAAATGACGGTTTGATCGCTCAAACCGTCGCCGTTGCTCTTTTTTTGTCCAACAGGATATTGCGATAGATCAGAATGCAATGCGTCAACACGATGCAGAAATTGAAGAAATAAAAGAAAATCACGTAATTGGTCTGGCCGCTGAGAAACTTGTAGGTGATCCCGGCCGCATAACCGGTGAGGATCAGGCACGATGATGCCAGGCTTACCCCCTTGGCGGTACGGGCGCGATAAGCTTTCACGACCGCTACCGGCCAGGAAGCTCCGAAACAAAGAAGCATCAGCATTTCAAACAAAGTGGGCATGATCGTTCCTCATTCCGGCAATCAGACGCCTTTGATGCGTCGGTTTTCGATTTTATATATTTCTTCCGTCGCGAAATGAATCTTCGTAACGACGTGCTTGGCATGGAGCGGATAGAGATAATACGTATCTTCCAGGGTCGAAAGGTCGACGCAGTCGGCTCCCTTACCCAAATAATCATATTCGATGTGCACCGAATACAGGGATAGTGGATCCTTGATGAGCACGAACGGTTCGCCGTCGAACGTCCCTTCCAGCCGGAATCCGTTGATATCGTGGACGAGATGGGCTTCGCCAAGGCGGATGTACCCGTCGGAGTTTGGCAGCGAATCGACCGCGACATCATCTTCGAAGTGGTAGGTACCCGATTCGATCTCGTGTTTGACGTTGCTTCTCTCCCACTCGTACCAATCCGGAACATAAGCGAATTCCGTGACGCCTTCGACCGCCTTAAGCGTGCCGGAGTAATCCATTTCATAGGTTTTACCGCAGTGCTTGCACCAGATGCGGTTGCCATCGGATGCCATCTCGTATTCGGTCTGGCAGTGCGGACACTGATAGAGGACGTGATCCAATCCTTTCGCCCGGTTCGGGAACCGAAGCTGCTGGTTGGTTTCGCGCAGATAACGATACTCATCATAGTCAAACGCCTTGCCGATGCGGGCGTTGAGTTCGGCTACCGAAATCGTCTTGATTTCGGCTGCGGTGACGATCTGGGTCATGTCGGCCGCAAGTCTTATTTTACGCTTGGCAAGATTCCAGACCGGCTGGGACAGGTGATTGCCGTGCATGTTGAGAACGACGACCGGAACTTTCATGAGTTTGCATAGCTTGCCGAGCGAATCAGGAAGAATCGCCGTCGTTCCGGCAAGGGTATAGCGGGCTTCCGGATAAATCGCCGCGATCGTCTTGTTCACGCGAAGCGAATGTTCGATCTGGCGGACGAGAACGATGTCGTTTGTAAACTTCCGCTTGCAGATGCAGCCGACGTCGCGGAGCAGTTTTTCCCGCTTGATGAATCCGTCAATGGCGACGACGTAATTCGCTCCATGTGGAAAAATGGCGGCCGTCGTGACCGAAAAGTCAATGAAGGCATGATGCGTACAAAGCATGATGTAAGGCGGCTTCAAGCCCTTCATGCCGACTTTGTGGACTTTCAGGCGGTGCGCCCACACGGTCGGGAAAGCCAGAATCCATGATAAAATCGTGAGATACCAGGCCTGCTTCTTCGGCTTGACGAGCATGTCGTAATGCGGGACGTTCTTTGGCATCGATGTTCCCTCCGGAATGGTAAAAAAAACACTGCGATCGCAGGTTTCCAATCGCCGTGTTTTTATATTATCATTTCATGTCCTGTCTGTCAATCGCTTCCGGAAAAGCTCCGGTGTCCGGTCACAAAACGGTCGTCACGATATTCTTACCGGAATTTTTCGATATGTAGAGCGCTTCGTCGGCACCCTTGATCATATCTTTGATCGTCAGTCCCGAACCGATTTTGGCGGCTTTCACGCCGATGCTGATCCGGATGTGCACGAGCTGTTCGCCGATTTTGAAATCGTTTTGCTCCACGGCGATTCGGATGTTTTCGGCAATGCCACGAGCGTTTTCGGCATGGGCGTTGGGCAGCAGCATGACGAACTCCTCGCCGCCGTAACGGGCAAGGATGGCATTCTTCGGCATCACCGATTGCATCTTGCACGCCAGTTCTTCGAGGACGACGTCGCCCACGGGATGGCCCATCGTGTCGTTGATCGCCTTGAAATCGTCGATGTCGATCATCAGAACTGCGAACGGTTCACCGGTTGCCGTGGGTTGGTTGATATAGGCCGCTGCCGCTTCGCCGAATGCGCGTCGGTTGTAGATATCCGTCAGCGAATCATGCGAGGCTTCATAGTCGAGTTTTTCCATCCGGTCCAGATACGTCGTCATATCATTGAACCGGATGATATAGCCACTGTGATGGCCGCGTTTCGTCATGAGTGGAATCGTCTCGAGGATGAACCGCTTGCCGTGATGTTCAAATTCCGTCGTTTCCCCGGCGTGGACGGATTCGACGACTTCTTCGGGCAGGAAACTTTCGCCGATCGGAATGCGGTATTGCATCGCTTCGATGCCGAATTCTTCGACGGCGCCGTTCCAGGAAATGATTTCGAAATGCTCATCAAGAATCATGATCGGATCGGCGGACTTTTCAAACGTAGCCTGGTGGGCCGATGGAGTCAGCGTGAAGAACTCGAAACGGAACATCGAATAAAGAACAATGTAGCTGATCAGGACGATGCCGTACAAGACGAGATCCAGGCCTGACGTTACGGTACTGAAGAACGGGAAGGCGCACAGGATCGCCGTGGTCAAGGCAAAGCCCCCGAGCGTCCATGCCTGCCTGCTCTTGTTGCCGCTTGTACGGATGGCAGACAGGAAATAGACGATCGCAATCAAGGAAAGGATGATCACGTTGTGAGCAGTAAAGATGTAATAAAGGGGCCCTTTGCCCAGAACCAGAACATCCATACCGAGTGTCCCCGGCGTGCCGGCGATGATTTCGCTGAACGAGTAATACAGATTGAAATCGGTATAATAGGTGAACTGCACGGCCACCATGGTGAGTGTCGGAACGATCAATACAAGGCCGGCCAACCACCATTTCGGGTTGCGATCATGGCGTTTGAATTTCATCGCGATCAAGAACCAGATCGGAGCGATAAAAGGAATCGCAAGATACTGGATGTGATTGAAAAGGACCTTCACGTCCAGGGACGACGAATCAAGTTCCAGGGCATAGGCGGTGGCATAGATGCCTTCCAGCAAAAAAAGCAGGCTGATCTGCCAAAGCCCGTGCGCTTTGCGAAGATTGATGGCCGTGATGGCCGAGACGGCGAACGCGGCAAAGCCGAGAGCCATCGTCATGCCGATTAAAAGAATGTCGATTCGCATCGTTCCCACCTCCTTTCGATATTATATCACATATCATTTATTTAGGATATCAAACAAAAATGATGAATAAGTGAAAAGCCATCGAAATCAGCGTTTCACGGTGTTTTCGATGGCATCAAGATAATCTTCGTAATTGCAGGTTTTGTCAAACGTAATTGTTTTTTCGATGACGATGATCCGGTTCGCGACGGTATCCAGAAGTTCCTGGTCGTGACTCGTGAAAAGCATGACGCCGCGGAACCGGTTCATTCCCTGATTGAGCGATGTGATCGATTCGAGGTCGAGATGGTTCGTCGGATCGTCGAACACGAGGGCGTTGGCACCGGAAAGCATCAGCTTGATCAGCATCATCCGCACTTTCTCGCCGCCGGAGAGGACGCGACAGGATTTCAGGCTCTCATCGCCGCCGAACAGCATCCGGCCGAGCCAGCCGCGAATGAACGTTTCCGCCTGTTCCATGCCGGTGTATTGCCTTACCCAGTCGACGAGGAGCATTTCTCTGGTAAAGTACTTCTGATTGTCCTGGGGAAAGTAGGCGTTCGTGATCGTGACGCCCCACCGGAATGTACCGGTAAAATCAGGATCTTCCCCCGCCAGGACTTTGAAGAGCGAGGAGATGACCGTCGTGTCCGAACAGATGAATCCAATCTTTTCATCTTTCCGGACGGTAAAGGAGATGTTTTCGAAAAGACCGGGTTTGGAAAGATTTTCGACCGTCAGGATTTCGTTGCCGACATCGCGACCAGGTTGAAAGTCGATGAACGGGTAGCGGCGAAGCGATGGTTTGATGTCGTTCAGGATGATCTTATCAAGTGTTTTTTTACGCGAAGTGGCCTGTTTCGCCTTTGATTTATTGGCGCTGAACCGGCGGATGAAATCTTCGAGCTCCTTGATCTTCGCTTCCGATTTCTTATTTTGATCCTTTGCTTGCCGGAGGGCGAGCTGGCTGGATTCGTACCAGAAGTCATAGTTGCCGGGATAAAGGCTGATTTTCCCATATTCGACGTCACAGATGTGGGTGCAGACATCGTTAAGGAAGTGGCGGTCATGGCTGACGACTAGGACGCAGTTCTCATAATTCATCAGGAAGTTTTCCAGCCAGCGGACCGACAGCGGATCGAGGTTGTTCGTCGGTTCATCGAGCAACAGGACCTCCGGATTGCCGAAGAGGGCCTGTGCCAACAGGATCTTGACCTTTTTCTTCGCATCGACCGTCTTCATCGGTTTGTGATAGTCGTCGGGTCCGATTCCGAGTCCGGTCAAAAGAATTTCGGCATTGCTCTCCGCATTCCAGCCGTCGAGTTCGGCGAATTCGCCTTCCAGTTCGCCGATGCGCATGCCGATCTCCGCAGTGAAATCGGTCGATTCATACAGCCGATTCTTTTCCGTGATGACTTCCACGAGCCGATTGTGCCCCATCAGGACGGTTTCGGTGACGGTGAAAGCGTCGAAGGCGTGCTGGTTCTGGTTCAGGATCGACAGCCGGCTGTGGGGTTCGAGCCAAACTTCGCCGGCGGTCGTTTCGATTTCTTTCGTGAGGATTTTGAGGAATGTGGTTTTGCCGGCGCCGTTTGCGCCGATGATGCCGTAGCAGTTGCCCTTGGTGAATTCCAGATTGACTTCGGAAAAGAGCTTACGCCCTCCGAACATCAACTCGACGTTAGTTACTCTCAACATGGTTATCTTCTACCACCTCTCCGGTCTCGGACTGCTTGATCTTGGGAGTGAAGACGATGAAGATGAGAAGTCCCAGAAAGATCAAGGCCATGTTGACCATATATAACCGCGGATACCCGACCCGCTCGATGAAACTGCCGGAAATGAAGTTACCAATCCCGGTATAGATCGAAAAAAGAAGGGTGACGATCAAAATCGCCGATGTGACGTTTTCGACCTTCACGATCTTGATGATGAATTTAACGTGGGCGTACAGGATGATGCCCCAGCCGGCTCCACGCAGAAGGGTGACGGCGAAAATGATTGGTAGTGACGGTTCCAGCGAATAGACGAGGAAACGAAAAACGAACAGGATTCCGGCCACGATGAACAATGTCTTGTCGTTATAGTGACTACCCCGGACCATCAAGAAACGCATGATGAGAACTTCGACCAGAACAAAGGCGGAATAGAGCCAGCCATACTGGATCATCGAAATGCCGAAATCCTCCATGAGATAGACGCCGAAGAACGAATCGCCGATCCGGACAGATCCGATCACCAAAGTATAGAATATCAGGTATTTGTAAAAATCGACATTGCGAAACAATGATTTGAAATCCCGCTTCTTGCGAACCGTTTCCTTTGTCGTCTTGTCAAGCGGTTTGATCCAGATGGCGATGAACGCCGTCGCCGCGAACATGATGCCGGCAAGCAGGAACAAAAGATCATAACCGATATATTGGCCGAGGTATGCTCCGGCAAGCGTCGCGATGACGTACGAAATCGAGGCATAGATCCGGATGGACGAATATTCGACGCGGTTGTTGTTGGCAAAGGTCGAGGCAAACCCGTCCTGAATCGAAACATAGGGGGAACAGAGCACCGCAATCATCGCGATGATCAGGGCATAGGCTTCCAGCGAACTCACTTTCGTCAGGGAAAAGATCAATACGCCCTCGACGACCGTCATCGCCTGAAGCAGGATGCGGCTGATCCGCATGTCCTTGACGATATAGGTCCAGATCGGATTGACGATGATGGTCATAATTGGTGTAATGGCAAGGAGAAAACCCAGGTTGGTTTCGGAAACACCCTTGTTGATAAGGTAGAGGGACATGAAGGGATAAAAGAGCGCATCAGCGAAAAAACGGACAAAGTAAAAGAATTTCAGTTTGAAATTTTCTTTTTCCATTCCGGCTCACCCCTTCCATATTCGACGACAAGATATTATACATTCAATAAGAAAGAAATGCAATGTTTCGCCGTGCAAAAACGCTCTCATCGAATTCCGATCCGTTTCCATCCGGTACGGGCGATCGGCAAACAAAAACGGGAATCGGATAATCGGCGGGAGTGGTTATTCCGGGCAGTATCCCGAAACTTCCACAGCAGGCATTTTCTTTCCTCGGAATATCGCCGGTCATTCCTTCCCAAAGACAAGATATTCGCGTTTTCAAAGCAAATGATTCGTTTCATTTTTCATGATATTTATGTGATGTGAATTTTGACTTTTCCACAAAGCGAATGTGGAATGACGGCTTTGATGTCCTCTAATGATGGAAAAACGTCCCTAGACCTGTTTCGATTCCTGCAGGCAGTGTTGTTTCGTCGTTCGGCCACGGTCCGGCGAATGGCATCCATCTTTGTCGCGTTTATGTTTTTTTGAGGCATCGATCTTCAAGTGACATGTCGCTTCCGGTAGGAAATCGCCAACCACGGCGTTTGATCGCGGCAATCCCGCATAGATGATTTTTTGAATCCGCTTTTCATAATACCGAGGTAACGCGCGTTTTTTCACGAATAGAATGCCGTTTCATCCATTCTTTTGTCATCATGATTGGCGCCCGCGTCATGAAAACTGGCTTTTAATAAAACTCATTCGTATTTTTGTTTTTATCTTTTGATGAAAATGACAATCATAAAGATTTGTGATTAATCAACTCATAAATAAAGTAATTGTAAAATCGATATTTTACTGTTAAAACGGCAACGCCCACATATGGCAAAATACCGACTACAAAGAAAAACCGGACGCATTATTTTTTTATATTATGCCCTTGACAAACATTTTTGCTATGATTATTATGATACTGCACCTCGAAAAACAGCAATGGGGGAATGTCATCATGTTGAAACAAATCGTCAAGCGCGACCACTCGGTCGTACCGTTCCGAAAAGAAAAAATCGTCCTTGCGATTTTCAAAGCCGCCAGTTCCGTCGGGGGAACCGATTTCTCACGTTCTGAACAGCTGGCTGAAGAAGTCTGCGAGATGGCGGATCGGAAATATCCGAACGGAACGGCCGACGTTGAAGGCATTCAGGACATCGTCGAAAAGGTCCTGATTGAGAATGGTCACGCAAAGACGGCGAAGGCATACATCCTCTACCGGGAAAAACGCCGCGCTTCCCGCGAGGCAAACGCCCTTATTGGTGCCACGATCGACATGTTCACCGAATACCTGAATGATCGTGACTGGCAGATCAACGAAAATGCCAATACATCCAAATCGATCAACGGTCTGAACAATTATGTCCGTGAGAACTTCACCAAAAACTACTGGCTTCACGAAATCTATTCCGAAGACGTGCGTAACGCCCACGCGAATGGCGACATCCACATCCATGACCTCGGCTTCTTCGGCCCCTATTGTGCCGGCTGGGATCTCCGCCAGATTCTGATGAACGGTTTTGGCGGTGTCGTCGGCAAAGTCGAATCGAACCCGGCGAAACATCTCCGCGCTCTGCTCGGTCAGATCGTCAACTCGACCTTCACGACCCAGGGCGAAACCGCAGGTGCGCAGGCATGGTCTTCCTTTGATACGTACGTAGCGCCATTCGTACGCTACGACAAGCTGGAATACAAAGGCGTCAAGCAGGCCCTTCAGGAATTCATCTTCAACCTGAACGTTCCGACCCGCGTCGGCTTCCAGTGCCCGTTCTCGAATCTGACGTTCGACATCAAAGCGCCATCGACCCTCCGCGACCAGAACGTCATCATCGGCGGAAAACTGATGCCGGAAACCTATGCGGACTTTCAGCCGGAAATGGATCTGATCAACACCGCCTTCTGCGACATCATGATGGAAGGCGACGCCAAGGGGCGCGTCTTCACCTTCCCGATCCCGACGATCAACGTCACCAAGGATTTCGACTGGGACAGCCCGGTCATTGAGAAATTCATGGAGATCACCGCGAAATATGGCATTCCCTATTTCTCCAACTACATCAATTCCGACCTTTCGCCGGAAGACGCCATGTCGATGTGCTGCCGTCTCCGTTTGAACACTTCGGAACTGCGCAAGCGCGGCGGTGGCCTGTTCGGGTCCAATCCGCTCACCGGATCGGTCGGCGTCGTCACGATCAACCTGCCGCGGCTCGCCTACCTGTCGAAAACGGAATCCGAATTCTATACCCGCCTATGGGAAACGATCTA
>CAZFHR010000037.1:1417-9113 GCA_964519115.1 uncultured Candidatus Izemoplasmatales bacterium | reverse complement strand
GAAGCCTGCGAGGAAGAATGTCATTAATTCGCTTGCATCTGTCTTTTTGACCATCGATATGCTATAATCAATAAAGATGGGATGTGATTTCTTTGAAAAAGAAACTTTTTTCCGACGAGAACCTGGCGCGGATCATCAAAATTCTGGTCATCATCCTGTTGGTGCTCGCCGTTTTCTTCATGGCCATCCAGTTCACTTCGCTGTGGACCTGGATTACCGACGCGATCAAAGCGGTCATCGTCCCGATCGGTACCGGTTATCTCATCGCCCTCATTTTCTTCCCGCTCATCCGCTACCTTGAAAAGAAGGGCATCGGACCGCGCTGGCTGTCGCTTCTGATCGTCTTCGTCCTCGCCGCCGCGGTCGTCTTCGGAACCTTCTTCTTTTTATTCCCGCTCGTCAAGCAGGAAATCACCAACTTCTTTACCAACGATGTGAACAAGATCATCCAGTATCTCACGGTCGATATGCGCGTCAATTTCGTTCTGGGCACCGACATCTACGACCAACTCGTCGCCTACATCAACGAGACCGATGCGCTCAATACCTGGCTCGACACCCTCGTCCCCAACCTTCTGGCGGGACTTTCGAACATCGCCCTGCCGCTCATCACCGTCATTTCGGTCCTCCCGATCATGCTGTTCTATTACCTGAAGGACTATGAAATGCTCGGCGAACGGCTCCGCTCGCTCATCCCTGCAAAGCAGGAGAAGACGGTATCCGATCTTGGCAGCCGGTTGAACCAGACCGTCGGCGCCTATCTGCGCGGCCAGCTGCTTTTGATGGTCACCCTTGGCATCGTCGCGACGATCGTCTACAAGCTGATCGGCCTCAAGTATTTCTACATCTTCGGCATCATCGTCGGCATCACCAACATCATCCCGTATTTCGGGGCGATCATCGCCGCGATTCCGCCGATCCTCTTCGCCTTCATTTCCGCCCCGGTCGGTCCGGGACCCTTGCTCGTGCTCATCGTCAACCTCGTCCTGCAGGGCATCGAGGGCAACATCTTCCAGCCAATCATCATGGGCAAGCAGCTGTCGATGCATCCGCTCATCATCCTGATGTCGATTCTGTTCTTCGGATCGCTCTTCGGTACCCTCGGCATCATCTTCGCTTCGCCGATCGCCGCGTCGATCCGCGTCTTCATCGAATATTTCAAGGAACGGAAAGCGGCCCGGGAAGCCAAGGAGGCCGCTGAAAGGCCGGTTGCACCCTAATGATCAAGGCGGGTGGAAAAGGCAAGATCTATTCGCTCTATGAAATCGCGGTCATCCTGTTCTACGCTTCGGTGATCGCCTTCGTTCCCGTCGTTCTCGTCGTCACCTATATTTTCGACCTGGACGCGCGCCTGAACATCGACACCTTCATCCTCTGGCTCGTAATCGGCGCCGCCATCGCCGGCGCCATCGGCTCGGTCATCCTGCTTTGGCGGAAAGACCATCTCAAACGCCGCGTCAAGCCGGCTTATCGGACCGAATTCATCTATCTGTTGTTTCTCAGCGTTTTCTTCGTCCTCGGATTCGTCGTTTTCTTCGACTATCTCGGCGGTGACCGCGCCTATATCGCCAACATCCTGATCCTCATCACGGTCCTTTTGATCTACATCCTCATCAATCTCGGCCGCACTTTCTTCAAGTTCGATTATATGAAAAAATAGGGGCTGCGTCTTGCAGCCTTCTTTGTTGGAGGAATCACCCATGCGCCTCGACCGGCTCGAAGCCCTGATCGGGTCTGACAATTCGGCTCTCCTGAAAACGAAAACGATCCTCGTCTGCGGTCTAGGCGGGGTCGGTTCGTACTGCGCAGAAGCACTCGCCCGCAGCGGCCTCTGCGGCCTTGTCCTCGCCGACTGTGACGTCGTCGACCCGACGAACGCCAACCGCCAGCTGATCGCCCTCGATTCGACGATTGGTCAAATGAAGACCGACGTGATGCGCGAACGGATCGCCGACATCGACCCGCAGGTTGTCGTCACGACGTTCACCGAACGCATCAGCCCGGACAATCTCGAACGGCTGTTCGCCGGCAATCCGGATTTCGTCGTCGATGCCATCGATGACGTCGAAGCGAAAACGGCGCTGATCGCCTATGCGGTGGCCCGGGGCGTGCCGATCGTTTCGGCGATGGGTTTTGCCAACAAACTGCATCCCGAAAAAATCCAGATTTCCACGCTCGACAAGACGACCGTCTGCCCGCTCGCCCGGATCGTCCGGATGAAACTCCGGGATCAGGGCCTGGCCGCCCGCGTCCCCGTCGTCTATTCCACCGAAGCACCCATCGCTTCACGGCGGGAAGGCATCAAACTCGGCTCTTCGGCATTCGTTCCCGCCGCGGCCGGACTCTTCGCCGCAGCCTACGTCATCAATGCATTCATCCAAATGGAGGCGATTCGATCATGAAAACGATCATTCTCGCCGGCGGCTGCTTCTGGGGCGTCGAGGCTTATTTCGCCCGCGTCGCCGGCGTTGTCGATACCGCCGTCGGCTATACCGACGCACCCGGAGAAAATCCGTCCTATCAGGATGTCTGCCGCGGTTCCGGCCACGTCGAGGTCTGCAAGGTCGTCTATGACGAAACCACTTTGCCGCTTCCGCAGGTCCTCGATCACTTTTTCCGCATCGTTGATCCGACCCAGAAAGACCGGCAGGGACACGACGTCGGAAAACAGTACCGCAGCGGCATCTATTTTCTCGACCCCGCCGACGAACCCTTGATCCGCGAGCGGATCGAAGCGGTCAGCCGGAAACTTGGAAAGCCGGTCTATACCTACGTGAAGCCGGCTATGCCGTTTTACGATGCTGAGAACTATCATCAGGACTATCTTGACAAAAACCCCGGTGGGTATTGTCATGTGAATCTCGGGCTCTTACGCCCGGAAGAAAGGAAGACGGGAAAATGAGTACAAGTCCGTACCTTCGGATCAAATCAGAAGTCGTCGCCGCGCTTCAGGCGAAAAAAGCGGTCGTCGCCCTCGAGTCGACGATCATTTCGCATGGTATGCCCTATCCCCAGAACCTTTCGACCGCGCGGGCCTGCGAAGATGCCATCCGCCGCGAAAATGCCATTCCCGCGACGATTGCCGTCATCGACGGCGTCATCACCGTCGGGTTATCTTACGATGAACTCGAAAAAATCGCCCGTCATCCCGAAGAAATCATCAAGACGAGCCGTCGCGATCTGCCCTACGTCATCTCCCAGCAGAAATCCGGGGCCCTGACGGTCGCCGGCACGATGATCGCCTGCGAACTCGCCGGCATCAAAGTCTTCGCCACCGGCGGCATCGGCGGCGTCCACCGCCACTGGGAAAAGACGTTCGACGTCTCCGCCGATCTCGAAGAACTCGGGCGGACCTCGGTCTGCGTCGTCGCCGCCGGTGCCAAAGCGATCCTTGACTTACCCGCGACGATGGAATACCTCGAAACGAAAGGCGTCCCGGTCATCGGGTATGGCACGGCGGAACTGCCGGCGTTCTATACGCCAAGTTCGGGTCTGCCGGTCGATTTCCGCCTCGACACACCGGAAGAAGTCGCCCGGTTCCTGCAGGTAAAATGGCGTCTTGGTCTTGCCGGAGGCGTCCTCGTCGCCAATCCGGTTCCGGCCGCGGCCGCCTATGACCGCGCCGAAATCGACGCCGCAATCAACGCGGCGATCCAAGAAATGGAAACCCAGGGCATCAAGGGCAAGGAACAGACGCCGTTTTTGCTGCGGCAGATTGCCACGATCACCGCGGGCAAAAGCCTCGAAACCAACATCGCACTCGTTCTCAACAACTGCACCGTCGCCGCCCGGATCGCCGCGGCCTACGCCAAACTGACGGAGACGATGCGATGAAAAGAAACGACTACATCGGCTGGGACGCCTATTTTATGGGCGTCGCCACCTTGTCGGCGATGCGTTCGAAAGACGACTCGAGCCAGGTCGGCGCCTGCATCGTCAATCAGAAGAACCGGATCGTCGGGATCGGCTACAACGGCCTGCCCATCGGCTGTGAAGACGATGATTTCCCCTGGGAACGCGAAGGAAACTACCTCGATACGAAATACCCGTACGTCGTCCACGCCGAACCCAACGCGATTCTGAACGCCACCGTCGCGCTCGACGGCGCCCGCATGTACGTGACGCTCTTTCCCTGCAACGAATGCGCCAAACTGATCATCCAGTCCGGCATCCGCGAAATCATCTACGGATGCGACAAATATGCCGGAACCGAATCCGACATCGCCGCCAAGCGGCTCTTCGCCGCCGCCGGCGTGAAGACCCGCAAACTCGAAGGCTTGCGCGTGCAGGTGACTCGCGATGAATGAACTGACCGAAAAGGCCTGGCCAGCGGTACGGTTGCTTTTACTGCCGTATCTTGCCCTCCTCTTCCTCCTCTTTTATCCGATCGAATACAACATCATCGCTCCCGGCGGCCTGACGGAAGTATCGGAGACGATCGTCATCCCCTATCATGAGGACAAGGCCGTCGCCGGCTCGATCTCCACGACCTTCGTGATCTCGATGGAACGATCGACCTTCTTCATGTTCGTGACCGGGTATTTCAATCCGTATCTCACGATCTATACTGCGACTTCGACCTACACGCCGGCAGAAAGCCAGCAGATCGCCTATCTCGACAAAGCGACTTCGATCGACGCTTCGATCATCGTCGCCTATCAAGCCGCCGCCACGATCAATCCGGAAGTCGTCCTCGGCTATGTCCAGAAGACGCTCGTGTTCGGCAAGGCGTCCTATCTTTCGGCATATGACGAAATCGCATTTGGCGATGAGTTCGTCCAGGTGCTTGGCGATGGCGGATCGATCGCGACGTCGATCGAAGACATCGCGTCTGTCACCGCGTTGGCATCCGCTTACGACTTCACCTTCCGCGATGCCGCGGGGGCAGACTATGTCGTCACGCTCGTCAAGGACGCGGAGACCGGCCGATTCGGCCTGACGCTCAAAGTCTACCACCTGGTCGACCGGGCCGCCACCTACCCGCTTTATGATACGCCGGCTTCGGCGATCGGCGGACCGTCCGGCGGGCTGATGCAAGCGCTCTACGTCTACAATCAGCTGATTGACGAAGACATCACCCACGGCCTGCGCATCGCCGGCACCGGCACGATCGGCTACGATGGCGTCGCCGGGTACATCGGCGGCGTCGGCCAGAAGGTCGTCACCGCCTTCTACAACGGTGCCCAGGTGTTCTTCGTACCCTGTCACAATGACGGCACCGACCCAGATTACGCTGCCAATCACCCCTCCGACAACTATATTGAGGCCCTGAGGGCCTGCGCGGAGTTTGGCATCGATCCGGAAGGCTGGCTCATCCCGGTCTATTCGCTCGCTGACGTAATCGCGTATCTGGACGGACTGGGGGCCTGACGATGGAACTTAAAAAACAATGGTTCGCCCTCAAGATCAAATGGGAAACGGTGCACCGGGAATACAGCACCCGCAATCTCCTCGATGCCCTGCTGGCCGGCGGCGTCTACGGGTCGCTCGCCTTTTTCCCGTTGTTTGCGATTCTCGTCGAACTGATGATCCTCAACCTGCATCGGCTCTATACGTTCGCCGTCCTCCTCATCCTCACGGCGATGGCCTATGTCTATGTCGTGAACAAACTCGCCGCCTATACCCTGAAACTGAAAAAGCCCGACCATGAGTCCGACGTGAAGGGTCTCATCTGGATCCATACCCTGGTCTGGCTCACGATCACGCTGCTCGTCGGCTTGTTGTTTCTGATCGTCATCATCCCCGCAAATTGGGCCTGACGCCCCGGAGGTATCTATGATTTTTTGGTTATTGTTGTCGGCGGTCCTCGTCATCGTCGATCAGATCACGAAGGCGCTCGTCGTCGCCAACATGACCTTGGGAGAAGCCGGAACGATTCCGGTCCTGGGCCAGTTTTTCCGTCTGACCTATGTCCGCAATCCCGGGGCCGTCTTCGGCATCGGCGGCGACGAATCGGGGATTCCGCTGATCTTCTTCCTCGTCGTCGGCTCGGCCGCCCTCATCGTCTTTGGCATCATGATCGCCAAGAACGACTACAAGGACAAGCGCCGCATCTGGTATTCGCTCGCACTGTCGCTTCTGGTCGCCGGCGCTCTTGGCAACCTGATCGATCGCATCGTCCAGAGCGATCACCGCGTCGTCGATTTCCTCGACTTTCACGGCATCTGGGGCTACGTGTTCAATTTCGCCGACATGTGTCTTTGCGTCGGCATCGCCATCTATCTGTTCGACCAGTTCATCCTCGATCCGAAGCGGGTGAAACAAGATGCCAAAGAATGAGTTTGATGCGGCGCTCGAATATGTCGTCACCGACGCCGACGAATGCGGCCGGATCGACAAATTCGTCACCGGCGTGTTTCCCCAGTTCTCGCGCACGACGATCCAGAAGCTGATCGACGGCGGCGATCTCGTCGTCGACGGCAAGGCGATCAAGAGCAGCTGGGTCGTCAGACCCGGACAACTGATCGAAATCATCGACATCCCGATCACGGAAATGGAAGCGGAACCGGAAGCGATTCCGCTGGATATCGTCTTTGAAGACGATGACGTCATCGTCGTTGACAAACCGGCCGGGATGGTGGTTCATCCCGCCCCCGGGAATTACACCGGAACGCTCGTCAACGCTTTGCTTTACCATTTCCGCGACCTGTCGCGGGTGAACGGGGCTTTCCGTCCCGGCATCGTCCATCGCATCGACAAGGACACCTCTGGACTGCTGATGGTCGCGAAAAACGATTTTTCTCACATGACGCTCGCCGCCGAACTGAAAGCGAAAACGACCAAGCGCGAATACATCGCGCTCGTCGAAGGCGTCGTCATGAACGTTTCGGGAACGATCGATGCCCCGGTCGGCCGCGATCTCCGCGACCGGAAGAAGATGACCGTCACCACCCAGGGTAAACCGGCTGTCACCCATTTCACCGTCCTCGAGCGGTTCGCCGCCAAGACGCTGGTGAAATGCGTCCTCGAAACCGGCCGGACCCATCAGATCCGCGTCCACATGCAGTACATCGGTCATCCGGTCACCGGCGACCCAATCTACGGCAAGAAGACGGATGCCGACCCCCACGGCCAGTATCTCCATGCCCGGACGATCGGATTCACCCATCCGCGGACCGGCGCGTTCTGCGAATTTACGGCACCGCTTCCCCCCTATTTCGAAGCGAAACTTGCTTCACTACGCAGTCAATGAACCGCCATTTGGCGGTTCTTTTCCTAGTTAAAGTTTAAAAACGGGGTTTATAAAGCTTTGAGTCCTTCCTTAGAATATCGGTTTGATGTTGATGCTTTTAAATGAACCGCTTCTGGAAAAAAGGAGGCAAAGCGGGAAGTGTCAGGGGGTACTCAATGGATTCATGTTGCTTATCGAAAGCCAAATCCGGATTGTGAAAAGGTGAAATAGTCAGCAGCACGATGACAAAGAAAAAACGCCTTCCGCAAGAACAAATGGCGTTTTTTTTGATACTTTTTTTCAAATAGATGTGTTCTGTAGTATTCTTTGAAACAAGCGAATTTTAGCTTACGGCGAAAACTTCGAGTTGATCAAGCCGAATCCAATAAGGATTGTAACCAAAATCGCCTGATTTGCTCGTCGTAAAGAACAGGTATTGTCCATCGGCGGAAATCTGGGCCCGGCCTTCTTCACTGGCGGTATTGATTTGCGCCCCGAGACTGACCGGTTCCGTGAAGGCTCCCA
>CAZFHR010000037.1:0-1407 GCA_964519115.1 uncultured Candidatus Izemoplasmatales bacterium | reverse complement strand
CCGTCTGGAAACAGATATACAAGTCATGATATCCGAATCCATCGTTTCGACTAGACATGAAAATAAGATAACTTTCATCCGGCGCAATCGCGGGATCGCCATTGCCATAAAGCCCTGAACCCTGATTTGCAATGAGCGTCGGGGTTTCGTATCCGCCGTCATGGTAGACCGAGACATAGATCTGTGACACGCCTAATCCACCAATCGATGATAAAGGAAGGTAGAGATTTTTGTTGTCGGCGATCGAAAAACTCCATCCCAGGAATTGACCGGAGGGGATCGGCACATCCACGATCACCGGATCACCCCATCCGGATTCCGTTCGTGTTGCACGGTAGATGGCAAAGACGTTCGTGTAATAGTTCATGAAGTATAATCCATCATCTCCCGGTACGAATACCGGACAATTGGTATCCCCATTAATCCCCTCGATTTCCAGTTTGACCGCCGTGGTCCACTGGCCATCGACTTTCGTAGTAAACCAGATCTGGATGTGGTCGAGACCTACGAGATACTTGGACCAGTACATCTCGGTACCATCTGGCGAAAAAACCGGTGACGAATGCCAAAACCAAGTCGAATTCGCGAGAAAACCGGACGGATCAAACCGGATAACATCATCGGTTGGCGGGGTTTCTCCGAGATAATCGAATACCATTTCCGGGGTTGTCGTGGTGATCGTCGTGGTTGTCAAAGATAGGGTGGTGGTCGATTCTGTGGTCATAGCGAGACAACCGGTCAGAAGAGCACAAAACAGGATGATGACTCCTTGCAATAATACCTTCTTTTTCATTTTTCTCCTTTTGTTTGGTTACTCGTCACCAAACATTTCTGATTTCAAATACCCACAGGTATTGATCAGCCATGGATTCCATTCATCGATCAATTCCAGTATGAAAGGGATATTTCCGCTTCAATCGTGTCTTGATGAAGAAAATCCGGTTTGATTCCAAGCGTGAAATTAGCGCCTGATGATAATTGATGAATTCGACGCGCGAACCCGGTGCGATGTTGCTTATCCGCGAGTTTTTTACTTTATCGTCGCCTCATCGTCAAAATACGTATGCTGAAGGCATGCTAACCAAGAAGCCCAAAACGCCGTTTCTGAACACGCGAAAATATCTCTCAGACGTTCCGGTGCCCGCAGAAAAGCGAGTAGTTTCTCTTTGCCATATTGTTCCACGATGAACTGCATGACCGAACAGGTGATTTCATAACCTCTTTGTTGTCTAAACACATCATAATCGGTTGAAACGCGGTAAACCGAGTAGGCGTCGAGTTGATTCTTCTCAGCGATCAGCGCCTTTTTCATACGTTCGTAATCCAACCAACTCGCTTCATAGACCGCGATGCCTTCCACCATCCAAAACGGGGCATAGGGATTGACGAAATGCATGATCAATTGCG
>CAZFHR010000036.1:0-9339 GCA_964519115.1 uncultured Candidatus Izemoplasmatales bacterium | reverse complement strand
AAAGTACCCGATTAAGTTCAATCGGATACTTTGTCTACACTCTGAAACCGGATGCGTTGGCATCCGGTTTTTTTTATTTCGGTTCTCAGCGCTTGCGCCCCAGACCGATTTTTTGTTTGCATTTTTCCAGTTTCCGATAAGCATACTTTCCCGCCGTTTCGCGGCCGCGGTCGAGGATGGAATCCAGCCGTCCGGAAGCGATGATTTCGGCGTAACGCACCTGCAGGGCGCCGATTTCGTCTGCGACCAGCGTCGCAAGATCATCTTTGAACCCGGCGTAACCCTGACCGGCATACTTCGTGACGACGGCTTCCAACGACAGTTCTCCGAGGGTTGCGTAGATGGTGATCAGATTAGCAAGTCCCGGCTGGTTGACGGAATCGAAATTCATGATGCCAAGCGAATCGGTGACGGCGGACTTGATCTTTCGGATGATCGTCGTCCGATCGTCATAGAGAGTGATGCAGCCTTTTTCGCCGTCTTCGGACTTGCTCATCTTCTTGGTGGGATCCTGAAGATCCATGATCCGCGCTCCCACTTTTGGGATCAGCGGTTCGGGAACGGTGAAGAAATCGCCATAACGATTGTTGAAACGGGCGGCGATATCGCGCGTCAGTTCGAGATGTTGTTTCTGATCATCGCCGACGGGAACGAAATCGGCATCATAGAGGATGATGTCGGCGGCCATCAGCGCCGGGTAGGTGAACAGGGCCGACGTCAGGTTCGTTTCGCCTTTCTTTGCTTTGTCTTTATATTGCGTCATGCGCTCGAGCTCGCCCATGTACGTGAAGCACTGCAACAGATATCCCAGTTCGGCGTGTTCCTTCACTTCCGACTGGATGAAAAGAACGGTCCGTTCGGGATCGAGACCGGCGGCGAGATACATCGCGGCGACGTCGCGCGTCCGCTTGCGCAAAAGCGCCGTCTCCTGCGGCAGCGTGATGGCGTGCAGATCAGCGACGAACAGATAGAATTCGTCTTCTGGCATCGACCGTTGCATGGCGACGGTCGGCTTGATCAGACCGATGTAATTTCCGAGCGTGAGCGTGCCGCTCGGCTTGATGCCCGACAGAATACGTTTCATGGCCAAGACCTCCTTAAAAAATAAAAACGTCCTCCTAATAGATTGAAGGACGTCGTAACGCGGTACCACCTTGATTCCGGCTATCGCCGGCACTTGAAACCGATAACGTGGTCAGCGGACGGGATTGGCGTCACTCGCCGGTCCATTCGCAGAACAGTCGCCACCCGGTCGCACCGACCCCGGGCTCGCTAAAGACGACTTGTTCCGGTACTATTCCGGTTCAAGGTTTTCTGATTTGTCTGCATTATACCACGTTCACGCAGCGAGTTCAAGAGCCAATTGATCAACCAGTTCAGACAAGCGGGTCGATACGGCCAGAAAAGCATCCTTCTGCGTCAAATCGACGCCGGCTTTCTTCAATTGGTCGATCGGGAATTCGCTGCCACCGGATTTCAGCAGACCGATATAGCGTTCAAACGCGCCGGGAACGCCGGCTTTGACGTCTTCGTAGATTTTGAGCGAAGCAGCGAAGGATGTGGCATATTGATAGACGTAAAACGGCGTATAGAAAAGATGCGGAATATAGGCCCAAACAAACGGCTTCAGATTTTCCTCGGCAATGTCGAGGTCGTAAAATTCCTTGTAGAGGCCAATCATGATGTCCGAAAGGACGTCCGCCGTGATCGGTTGCCCCATTTCGACGAGCCCATGGGCTTCCAGTTCATAGATGGCAAAGAGGGTCTGACGGTAAAATGTCGAGAGGATGTCGTCAATCGCCCGTTGCAACAGCGCGATCTTTTCGTTCTTCGAAGCTTTCGATTCCCGGATGATGTAATCGAGGAGATTGTGTTCGTTGAACGTCGATGCGACTTCGGCGACGAAAATCGTGTAGTCCTGCAACGTCGCCGGTTGACCTTCGGCAGCGTACATCGAATGGATCGAATGACCGGCTTCGTGGGCGACCGTAAACACGTCGGCAAGCGTTTTTGCATAGTTCAGGAGGATGAAAGGGTGAAGATCGGGCATCGACGAGGAATAGGCGCCGGTGCGTTTGCCTTCGCCTTCGTAAACGTCGACAAAGCCTACTTCCAGGACGGTCTTGGCCTTAGCCTGAAAATCGGCCGGGAATTTCGCAATCGAGTGGAAGAAGAGTTCGCGGGCTTCCGCATATTCATATTCCTTGTCGGTCTTTACGAGATCGAGGAAACGATCGTAGGTATGGTACACTTCCAGGCCCAGTGCTTTTTTCCGCAACTGGATGTACTTCTTGACCGGACCGGTCGATTCCCGCGCGACGGCGGCGAGATTGAGATAGACCGCGACCGGGATCGCATCATTGTACAGGCGGCTTTCCAGCGATGTGGCATATTTCCGGGCTTTGCGCCAGGCGTTGTCAACTTCCAGCACGGTCTTGTAGATGTTTGCGTAGGTGTTCTTGTGGACATCGTAGTAGGAATAAACCGATTCGAAAATCTCTTCGCGTTCCTTCGGGTTGATACTCTTGGCGATGTAGGAACGATAGTTGGTGTTTGTGATCGTGACGATTTCGCCATTGTCGAGCATGACGTCGCCGTTTTCGATGTCGGCGACCGTGAGCGAACTGTAAAGATCGCGGCCGGCCATCGCGAGACGGTTGAAATTGGCGAGCAAGGCTTCGCTCTTGTCATCCAGAACGTGTTCCTGACGGCGGAACAGTTTTTCGAAGTTGAATTTGAACTCGGCGATTTCCGGATGTCTTGCGACCATTCCGAGTACCTTTTCCCGGCCGAGCGTGAGCAGTTCCGGTTCTTCGAAGGCGCAGTTTTCCGCAAGTTGCGCGAAAGCGATCTGCACTTTCTGGAGTTCCTTCGCGTTGTCGAGATCCTTTTTGTTGAGGTCGCTCTTCAAGGAAGCATATTGAAACACCCGCAGGCCGACCTGATTGAGCTTGATCTGCCATTGATAGTAGGCCGTGAACTGTTCCTCGTCGCCGAGAGTTCCTTTGAATCCGGCCAAGCGGCCGATGATGTCGAGCGATTCGCGGTAAGCCTTTTCGAAGGCGTCGGCATCGGCGAACAAATACGTCAAATCCCATTTCATTTTGATGGATCTCCTTTACATATGGATGGTTTTATTATATCATCATTTTGAAAATTGGTTTCACAAATCGATGATGCATGATATAATTGTTATACCAAAAGCGAAAGCGGGGAATGTCCATGATCACGCTCTATACCAGTTCCAGTTGCTCTTCGTGCCGCAAAGCGAAGAAATGGCTTGAGGAAAACAGCATCCCCTTCAAAAAAAAGAACATCGTCGGCATTCGCCTGACGCGGGACGACATCATCAACATGCTCAAGTTTTCCGAAAACGGCTTCGAAGACATCATCTCGACGCGTTCGAAAATCTTCAAGGACACCAACCTTGATACCGAAGAGATGCGTTTCGGTGAACTCGCGGACTTCATCATCGACAATCCGACGATTCTGAAACGTCCGATTATCATCAACGACAAGATCATGCAGACGGGTTACAACGAAGACGAAATCCGCGCCTTCATTCCGGCCCGCTTGCGCCAACAATTTTTCTGCGAGAATTGTGCGGAGCACTGTGAATACAAAACCAGTCTGCACGCCTGCATGTCCGAAATCAAAAAGCAAACGACGCAATGAACTTCCGAAAGACGGGAAATCCGTCTTTTTTCTTTCTGCGACCTGGCGATCGCTGAAAACGTTTTATCCCGCCGGAAGGGTTGTAAAACCGCCGGAAACATTGTAAAATATAGAGGATGATGAAAATATCATTATTCAATAGGAGGAACTACTCATGTCAGTAAAAGTCGCAATCAATGGTTTTGGCAGAATCGGACGGTTGGCTTTCCGTTTGATGTTCGGCAATCCGGATTTTGAAATCGTCGCGATCAACGATTTGACCGATGCCGAGCAATTGGCTTATCTTTTGAAATATGACACCAGCCAGGGCAGATACGGCAAGCAGGTTTCGTTCGCCGGCACCGACCTCATCGTCGAAGGCGTCAAGATTCCGGTCTTTGCCATCAAAGAACCGCAACTGTTGCCATGGGCTCAGTACAAAGTAGATGTGGTTTTGGAATGCACGGGGTTGTTCACGTCGCGTGACAAAGCCTCGCTCCATCTCCAAGCCGGCGCTAAGAAAGTCGTCCTGTCCGCTCCCGCCAAGGAAAAGGATGTTCCTACCGTCGTCTTCGGCGTCAACGAAAACACCCTGACCGGCGCGGAAACGATTCTCTCCGCCGCCTCCTGCACCACGAACTGCCTCGCGCCGATCGCCAAGATCCTCGATGAGAATTTCGGCATCGTCAAAGGCTTTATGACTACCGTTCATGCCTATACCAACGATCAGGCAACCCTCGATGGTCCCCATAAAGCCGGCATCGCCAGCCGCCGTGGCCGTTCCGCCGCCGCCAACATCGTACCGTCGACCACCGGCGCCGCCAAAGCCGTCGCCCTCGTCCTGCCGCAACTCAAAGGCAAGATGGACGGACTCGCCCTCCGCGTTCCGGTCATTACCGGATCGGTCGTCGATCTCGTCGTCGAACTGAAGAAACCGGTCACCGTCGCCGAAATCAACGCCGCCGTCAAGGCCGCGCAGTCCGATACCGTCGGCTATACGGAAGATCCCATCGTTTCATCCGATGTCATCGGCATTACCCAAGGCACGATGTTCGATGCGTCCTGCACGAGCGTCATGGAAGTCGATGGCAAGCAACTCGTCAAGGTCATCTCCTGGTACGACAACGAAATGTCCTATACCGCCCAGATGGTCCGCACGCTCAAGCATTTCGCCGAACTGATCTGAACAGCGCCGACCGGGCATCCTTCGGGATGCCCTTTTTCAAATATCAGAAGAAGGGGGGAGTGACGTCATGAACTTCATCAACGAACTGACGCAATGGTATCATGTTTTTCTTGATGCGAATGCCTGGATCGTGCCGCTCGCTGCTTTCCTTTTGCCGATTGTCGAATCGTTGCTTCCGATTCTTCCCCTGACGGCGATCGTTTCGGTCAACCTGGTGGCCATGGCGGCGATATACGGCAGTACGATGGGAACGGTCCTGACGATCATCCTTTCGACGCTCGGATCCTTCTTCGGCATGTTCATGATCTTCCTGATCATCCGGAAGACGCTTACCGTTCGTTTTTCCCAAAAAGTGGAAGCCAGCGAGTTCGGGCGCAAGTTTGTGAATGTGGCCTCTTCGGGCAATACCGGAATGATCATGAGTCTCCTTTGCAACCCGCTGCTGCCAAGTTCGATCATGAACTACACCCTCGCTTTCACGAAAATCCCGATTCCCCGTTATGTGGCGATGGCCGGCATTTCCCGGATCGTCGTGATCCTGATTCTCGTCTTCCTCGGATCCGTCTTCAACATCCAGGAACATCCCCTGAACGTGCTATGGCTACTGCTCGTCTATGCCGGGCTGTTTCTGATCGGTGTCCTGTATAAAAAAATCTTCGGCACCCGCAATCAGCCCGAAGTTTGAAATAACTTGAAATTCCGCGACTTGCCATCGCGGTTTTTTTATTTTCGTCGCCGCAAAAGCCGCTAGCGGCATGCCGGATCGGATTTGTCGAGGAAAACTTCGGCTCCGACATGCTTTTTTCGACCAAAACAGTCTTACAAACCATGATCAAAGGAAATGAAATCAAAAAAAGAGTGACGCATCCCAATTAGTTGTTTATTTTTCTGTATTGACGCGATATAATATCCTTGAAAAGTCAATGGCCACGGCGTTGGGCTGAAATAGTCGGTGCGCCCAATACCGACCGGAAACAGAGGCAAGTCCATGGCTTCCATTTCTCAGATTCACGGTAAGCTCAAGCAGAAGGAGTCCCTGTGGCAGTTCATCCTGTTCACCTTGCTGAGCCTGGTAACGACGGTCGTCGATCTCGGTACTTTTTCCCTTTTTAATTATGCGATTTTCCTTCGTTTCAAAACCACGGCATTCTCATGGTGGGTTTTTGATTATTCCGTGCTCAACGGCGGCTTATGCGCATTCCTTTCGTTTGCGCTGTCGTTTGCCATTTCGCAAACGTTCAATTTCATCATCCAACGAAAAGCCACGTTCAAGGCGACGAACAATATTCTGTTCAGCGCCTTGATGTATGCCGTCATGGTTCTGTCCGTTCTCTTTTTCCAGCTGTGGTTTCCAACCCTGGTCCGTGAAGGCATCGTTCGTTTCGCTGGTGAGACCTGGGGTGACGTGATTGTCAAAATGATGAATATGACGATTTCCTTCGCCATCCAGTTCCCAGTGAACAAATGGGTGATCATGCGCCGAAAGAAACCGACGGAAAACCCAATATCCTCGACATGACCGAATGATAACGGCGCGCTGTATGGTGCATTTGTCAACAACAATCCGCATGAAAGGCTTGATGGCGAGTAAATCGGGATGACTGATGCGATGAGTCCCGATTGGCTTCGCTCACACAATATCTGACAAAAGGGGAGAATGAACAGATGAAAAAAGTTTTTACGTTGGCTACGGCCATGCTATGTCTTTTCACGTTGACCGCCTGCAAACCAGCGGTCCAGGAGTTTTCCGGATCGGGGATCACCATTTCGCTGACCGAAGAGTTTATCGAAAAGGAAGTCATTCAAGCGCCGTTCTATCTGGAATCGACGAGACACATCTTCATGGGAATGCGGGAAAGCAAAACGGATCTCACGGGAATTAACATCCATACCCTGACGGAATACATCGAGGCGGTCATGGAAAACGGCGGCGTCACTGCCGAAGTGAGTACGTATGACGAGGGCGATGTCCTGTTCATGTATGCTTATTACACGAAGACAGTCAGTGAGGTCCAATACGGCTACATGCTTCTGGTCATGGAAGGCGCCAATTATTTTTATACGATGAACTTCGGCTGCCTGCAAAAGAATCTAGAAGCCAGCAAATCACAGTATCTCGAGTGGGCGGCGACAATCGTCATCGAATAATTTCGCCTGGATTGCACGATCAATACAGAGCGCCGTTCATCCGGCATCCTTCCGATTGCGGGGGAATAAGGGCGAAGTGCCCTGGTTGTTTCAGTATCCAGAAAAACGGCATTATGGCGGACCTTGGCCATCATGCCGTTTTTTTTAATATTGGTTTGACACTGTGAACAAGATTTATTGGACATTTTTTCAACACCTATGAAAATATTTTAAAAAAAGGTATTGACATTTTATACTACGCATTGTATAGTATTATGCGTAAGGGGGTATTAACGCTTGGATGCCCAATTGAAAAAAGGTTTTTTGGAACTGTT
The DNA here is from genome assembly GCA_964519115.1 of uncultured Candidatus Izemoplasmatales bacterium. Classification (GTDB taxonomy): domain Bacteria; phylum Bacillota_I; class Bacilli_A; order Izemoplasmatales; family Hujiaoplasmataceae; genus UBA12489. Next base: position 2,037 of record CAZFHR010000036.1, on the reverse strand, counting down.
GGTCCTCGCTTCGCTGAAGGCGGCCGCATCGTATGGCTACAAGATTATTCAGGACGTGTCCGGTATCATCGACATTTCCGAATCGACTCTGTATCCGATTCTCAAACGGCTCGAACAGCAGGAATATGTGGAAACGTATACCGAGGAGTATAACTCACGGTTGCGACGATATTACCGGATCACACCGCTTGGCAAACTGAAGTTACGCGAATGCCGCGCGGATTTCGACGAAACGAAAAAGATTTATGATTACATCTTGTCCGAGGGGGGAAAATGATGAACAAATATGAATTTCTTTACAAACTCGATAAAGCACTCGGGGGCTTCTCGCCGAAAGAAAAAACGGAAATTGTCCACTATTATGACGAATTGATCCAGGATGCACTTGATTCCGGTGAGAACGAACTGGCATTCATCGACCGTCTCGGCAGCGTCGAAACGATCGTCCGGACGATCAAGAAGGACGGCGGATTCGTTACCAACGTGAAACAGAAGCAGAATTTCCAGTTGCGGAAAGTCTTCGACCTTACCGTACGAATCCTCGGTTATGGCCTCTTCGCCATTGTCGTCATCACAATCGGTTCGATCGCCTTCTCATTCGTCGTTTCCGGCATATCGATCATCGTCGTCTCGATTGGCCGCTATCTCGTATCCTACGGGACAGCGTTGACCTCGGCGACCCTGATGATGTATGGAGGCAACCTCCTGCTCGGCGCTGGATTGACGCTTGCCGGATTCCTCGGCTTCAAGTGGTTGATTAAAACGGCTCGTGGTCTTTCGGAAAAAATCCTTGAATTCGTAGACAAAATCGTTAAAAGAATAGGAGAAAACAAATGAAAACATTATTCAAAATCGCCTTAGGCCTGGTCATCGTTGGCATCATCATCGGCATTGCCGGCATCATCGCCGGCGGCGCGGGCGTCTTCGGAACGACGAACCCGGATGATTATATCCTCATCGAAGAAAGCTACGATGTCGGTTCGATCGACAAGGTCGTCCTGCAGTTCGCCAACAAACGGATCTACATTCTGCCGTCGGAATCTGATCAGATCGAAATCAAATATTACGAAACCGAACAGGATCCGGTCGTGATCACGGAAACGTCATCAACGCTGTCGTTCATCGAAGACAACGACTGGGATTTCTTCTGGTCCTTCGATTTCAGCTGGCTCTGGAATCATTCCGCCCAGTATACGCACTGTTATCTCTATCTGCCAGTGGGCAGCACCTTCGCCATCGATGCGATGACGTCCAACGGCGACATCTCGATCGAAGACCTTACGAACCTTGATTATCTGGATCTGCACACTTCCAATGGTGCTTTCGAATTCACCAACATCGCGGTCGACAACGATCTCGTGGCCACGACGTCCAACGGCGGCATCGACGTATTGAATGTCATCTGCGGCGGGCTGTTTGATGTCGCCACGTCCAATGGTGCCATCGACGTAACCAACCTGACGGCGGATGAGATCGAAGCCGACACGTCCAACGGTAGCATCACCTTTTCCGTTGTCGGCGCCTATGCCGACTTCCGGATCATTCTCGACACGTCCAACGGCTCGATGTATATCGATGGGAACAAGGTCGCGGACGGCCGATACAACACGGATCGTTCCCGTGAGATTAACCTCGATACTTCGAACGGAACCATCCGCCTCAATTTCATTGACTGAAAAGCACAGAGTTTTGTGCTTTTTTTTTCTCGCTTGGGTGGCATCCCATGATATAATAAAATATATCGAAAACGAGGTGTTATCATGGATAAAAGCCTGTTTCAGTTGCATCGCGGCCGTTTCTTCGAACGAATGGCCGACCGTTCCGTCGCCATCCTCTTTTCCGGCGAAGCGCCCCATAAAAGCGCCGATCAGTTCTTTCCCTACGAAACCAATCGCAATTTCTTCTATCTGACCGGCATCGAACGGCCGAGCATGAACCTAGTCATCATCAAGGATCAGACGCGCCGTTTCGAATACCTGTTCATCGAGGAGACGAGCGATTATATCAACAAGTGGTTTGGCAGAAGGATGTCGGCGG
>CAZFHR010000035.1:0-9357 GCA_964519115.1 uncultured Candidatus Izemoplasmatales bacterium | reverse complement strand
AAATACAGGAATCCGATCAAAGCTTCCAGCCCCGTCGCCTGGTGATAGGTCGCCAGGTCGGCGTTTTTCGGTTTGTGCGACGATTCGGCGTTCCGTCCCCGTTTGAAGACGTCGGATTCAGCTTCCGTCAGGAACCCTGCCAGCAGCTTTTCCGCCGCTTTCGCCTGTCCCGTCGCCGCAGTGTAACGGATCGCGGCCTGATGGAGATCTTTGACTTTCGTCAGGCCCTTGGCAAGCAGGTGTTCGCGGATTTTCAGTTCGAGGACCGCGTCGCCAACATAGGCGAGCGTGGCGCCGTTGTAGAGGACCATCCTAAATCAGGTCCTTGGCCGCAAGTTCGGCGCGGAGGCGGTCCGCAGCCGCGAAATCTTTCGCTTTGCGGGCTTGTTCCCAGCGGGCGATCAGATCGCGGTCGGCTTCCGTCAGGTTGCGTAGTCCGATGGACAGTCCAAGGATGTCGAGCATCATCAGGACCGCCGTCAGAGCCTGGTTCCAGAGTCCGTAATCCGGGGTCCGGCGGGTGATCTGGTTGATGATCTTCAGAAGGGCGTTCAACGCGGTGAGCGCGTTTGGCGTATTGAAGTCGTTTGCCATCGCGGCGTCAAATTCGGCAATCGTTGCGGTGATGTCCGGATCGGTCACCGGCAAAGCCGGATCAAAAGCGCAGGCGAGATCGAGGGCGCGGTGAAGTGAAACCACGGTCTTGACGTCCCGGGCCCATTCTTTCTGGTAGGCTTCCAGGTTTTCCATCGAAAAATTGAGCGGGGCGCGATAATGGGTCGCCAGCAGGAACATCCGGAAGGCGAGTTTGTCGCCGGGAAGATCCTTGACGAAGATCACGCTGCCGGCCGACTTGCTCATCTTCTCGCTTTCGCCTTCCAGGTTCAGCCGGCCGTTATGCATCCAGTAGCGCGCGACATGATGGTGATCGCGGGCTTCGGCCTGGGCGATTTCGTTTTCATGGTGGGGGAACAGCAGGTCGGCGCCGCCGCCGTGGATGTCGATTTCTTCGCCGAAGATGTTGTCGATCATCGCCACGCACTCGGTATGCCAGCCCGGCCGGCCGCAGGAAAACGGCGATTCCCATCGGATGCCTGTTTCGGTCGCTTTCCAGAGGGTGAAGTCGAGCGGCGATTCTTTTTTGAGATTCACTTCAACCCGGGCGCCGGCGATGAGATCGTCGAGGCGGCGGTTGCTGAGGCGGCCGTAGTCTGATATCCGTGCCACGCGGAAGTAGACGTCGCCATCGATTGCATAGGCGAATCCCGCTTTCACAAGATCGGCGATATAGGTGATGATCTGCGGAATGTATTGACTGACGCGCGGCTGAATGTAATCCGTTTTCGCCCCGAGCGCCACGACGTCGGCGAGAAAAGACTGGATGTAAAATCCGCTGACGGCCGCTTCGTCGCTATGTTGTTCCTGGGCTTTCTGAATGATCTTGTCATCGACATCGGTGAAATTGGAGACGAATCGGACCTGTTTGCCCTTTGATTCGAAATAGCGCCGGACCGTGTCGAAAACGACGACCGGGCGGGCGTTGCCGATATGGATGTAATTGTAAACGGTCGGGCCACAGACGTACATCGAGACGATGTCTTCGTGATGTGGTACGAACGTTTCGAGCCGGTTGGTGTAGGAATTGAAGATTTTCATGATATCACATCCCATGCTGGTTTACAGATATTATACCTTAAATTCGTCCGTTCGACAATGATCTGGTGCAGTCTTCAGAATCTTCGTCGCATTTTCTGTCGATAATGGAATGTCGCTTCCCGCCCCTTTTAAAACCCGCCGGTTCAACGCTTTCGGCCGCGAACCCGTTTTGGTGCCGCTAGTCGGTGAGAAGCGGAAATGATGATCATCAGAAAAGCAAGAGATCATCGCACATCCCGATAAACGGAATGCATGCATCAAATCGCCGATTCTTGCGGTTTCCTCGTAAGAACGCAACCGACGCCATCGCGAAACACGAGCTTTCCTATCCACGAAAAAAGGCACCCTGTGGGGGATGCCTTTTTAGGTTGAATATCGTTGTGCTTTTTAGAGTTTTACGATATTGGCAGCTTGGGGTCCACGAGCGCCGTTGACGACTTCGAAGGAAACCTTCTGGCCGTTTTCGAGAGCTTTGTAGCCTTCGCCTTGGATTGCTGAGTAATGAGCGAAAATGTCTTTTCCGTCTTCGCCAGTGATGAATCCGTAACCTTTTTCTGCGTTAAACCACTTTACCGTGCCGTTCATTTGTTGTTTGTGTTTCTCCTTATTTTATTTTTGATGCTGAATACATTATACATCGTTCCCTTTTAAATTGCAAGCACGAAATATCGGTATTTGTCAAATGATGAATAATCGTCACTCCTGTGGCTCGGCAGGCTCGGGGAGAGAAGACGCTTCCGCCGCTGGTTCTTGCGGTATCTCGACATTATTGATCTGGCCAAACTTCGAAGTAATCTTGACGACGTGTTCATTGACGTCGAAACTCTGCCGCGATAATTTCTGAATGTTTTCGTTGAGCCGCAGCCAGTCGTCGTCAAACTTCTGGAATTCCTTGTGGAGCTGATAGAGTTCTTTTTGAATCTGGCGCGTATACTTCGTCCGCTCATAGTCGATCGTGACGGTTCGATACGAAGACAGCAGCGGAATCAGCGTCGTCGGCGAAACGATTGTGATGTTCTTCTCGCGGGCGTACTCGACGACGTTGGGCAGCCGCGAATGGATCAGGGCGAGAATGCCGTCGGAAGCGACGAACATCAGCGCATAATCGGTCGTCACGCCGGCGATGATGTATTTGGCCGCGATTGCGGTGATGTGTTTCTTGACGTCGGCGCCGAAGAGAGAAATCGTTTTGTCTTCTTCTTCGCGTGACAAACCCTTTTCATCGAACAGTTTCGCATACTCAGCGAACGGGAATTTGGAATCGATCGGCAGGATGCCGGCGGGACCCGGCATGAACACGACGGCGTCGGCGCGGACGCGCTCGGACTTGCCTTTCGCTTCGCGCAGGGTATACTGAACGTCATACAGTTTCTTGTTTTCGCCAAAAACGCTGAACAGGAGCTGATTCAGCTGGTATTCGCCGAAGGATCCCCGACTCTGGTTGTTGGTGAGGATCTGCTGGAGGCTGATCATCTCGGTCGATAGCGCTTCGACTTTCTTCTGCGCCTCGTCGATGACCTTGACCCGCTCGGCGATCTGCATGAACGTCTGGTTCGTATCGACGAATCCCTGTTTCAGCCGATCTTCCACTTTGGTGTTGATCGAGCCCATCTGTTTTTCGATCGTTTCCGCCATTGTTTTGAAATCGACATTCAGTTTCGAACTGATCTTTTCCTGAAATTCGACGAGCTCCTTGTTCACGTTGATGCGGAATTCGGCGATGTTTCCGGCTGATTTGTCGGCATTGTCGGCGAGTTTCAGGTTGACCTTTTCGTTGAAACTGAGGATCGATTCAAAGATCGACTGCGTCACTGCCTGGCGCAGGCCGGATATGCCTTCGGCCATTTCCTTCGTCATCCGGTCGAGTTCTTCCTTGTTGCCAGGACCGGCCTTTGGGCGCGTCAAAAGAATGATGATAGCCACCGCGAGGAAGGTGACGACAATCAGAATGATAATCAATGCGATTTCCGGGAATCCCATGGGTATGACCTCCTACGATTTCGTATGTTACGCCAGGGCGCCATCCTCAGGGGATGGGGCGCCAACTTTGATGGCTGTAAACTGTCGTATTTAAAATAACGGACTGAACAGATTGAACAATCCCTGGATGAAACGCTTCATGAGGCCGCGCTGCTTCCAGTGTTCAAGATCGATCGCCGGTGCTTTTACCATGTCGTCTGCGAACGCCCGTACCAGATCATCGACCGCGGCGTTTGTGAAGATGGATGTCACTTCGAAATTCAGATGAAAACTGCGCGGATCGAAATTCACCGACCCGACCGAAGCGAGAATGTCATCGACGATCAGAAACTTGGCGTGGACGAACGTGTCGACGTACTCGTGAATGCCGATGCCGTATTCGAGCAGTGTCTGATAATACGAACGCGTCGCGAACCCGACCATGACGTAGTCGCTTTTCCCGGGAACCAGAATGTCGACAGCCACGCCGCTTTGCGCTGCGATTTTCAAGGCGATCATCAGTTCCGGTTCGATGATCAGATACGGCGTCGAAATTTTGATCGACCGTTTTGCCGAATTGATCATTTTAAGATAGACTTCCTTGATCAGTCCGTTTTCGAAATCCGGACCGGATTCGATGACGGAAAACAAGCCCGGGAACATTACCATCGTTTTGTCGAGCGGTTTGTCGAGCGCCGTTGCCGTGACATAGTACCAGTCCTTGACGAAGACGTTCTGAATCGAAGTGACGCCGTTGCCCTTCATCAAAACATGGGTGTCGCGCCAGAATCCGAACTGTTTTGACTGGTGGTTGTATTCATCCCCGAGATTCATGCCCCCGACGAATCCGACCTTGCCGTCGATGACCGTCGCCTTCCGGTGATTGCGGAAATTGACGTTGCTGTCGAAGAAAGAGATCTTCTGCGGATCGAAGACGGAGGTCTTGACGCCGGCGGCGGCGAGTGCCTTCATATAGCGCCGGTCCAGATGTTTGTTCGAACCGAAATGATCGTATAGAAGGTAAACATCGAGGCCGTTCTCGGCTTTTCGTTTCAAAACGTCGAGGACCTGCCGGCCGATCGTGTCGGTCTTGACGATGTAGAATTCCATCAGGATGTATTCGCGCGCCTGTTCGAGTTCGGCAATCAGGCGGGGGAAGAACGCTTCGCCGTTGGTGAGGATTTCGACCGAAGTATCGCTTTCATAGACCGAACGTCCGGTGATCCGGTGGATGTAGCGGAAAATATCGCCGAACGGATGCTTCTCATAATCCGGGTCCGTGGGTTCTTCAAGCCGCAGGAATTCTCTATTGGCGATCAGCGGCCGCGTCTTGGTCAGACGTCCGGTCCGATAGTCGCGGGCGAACACCGTGTAGAGGATGATGCCGATGACCGGATTCAGGAGCATGATCAGAATCCAGTGTGATTTCTTATAGGCATAAGTCTGTTTCAGGATGATCCGGAACGTGACTCCGACCGCGGCGAAGCTCAGGAATATTTCAACCACAAGCACGACGATCCAACTGGGAACCAGATCGCGCAACTGGACATAAGTGATGTATTGTGCAAGGGCGACCGTGTAGACGAACGATACGACCACGAACAAGAGAACGACGAGAAAAATTCGTTTCATGACATCCTCCGAATCAAAGCATGGATCATTATAATCATAACATATTCCGATGCGAAAGTCTTCGATTACCTGGAGGAAGAAAACGATCGACCCCTCCGTATTACAAAGGATGGGCCGATCGGTCGGAGAATGAATATCTCGTGATTCCTGGTGGTAAAAATCAGCATCCGGATCGGATCACGGTTTCCGCCGAACGGATTCCGTTTCGATGATCTTGGCTCCGGGCAGGAACCGGCGGACGGAATCGACGGCCGAGAAACAGCTCTCTTTGTTCGGATACGTTTCCCCTGTCATGATTAACTGACTGTTGGTCGCGTAGATGCGAAACTGAAATCGCTTCTGTTTGTCCTGGGCGACCCGGAAACTGCCGAGTTCGACGGCTTTGCGGACCGCTTCGAGTCCGGTCAGCGCTCCCGATTTGGAGGAATAGCCATTGGACGTGAACAGCACTTCGCCGTTGGACGCCTTGAGCGTGAAAATCCATTCCTTGCCGTCTGCCCCGACTTCGACTTTGCCGCTCGGGTTGAGATCGATCGGTTTCAGATCGATGATTTCTTCCCGGATTTCAGCGGAAGGCAGTTGCTCCAGATAGATGATTTTGTCCGTTCCGACGAATTTTTTGACCGATTCGATCGCTGATTGGGCGCGGGCTTCGGATTCATAAAATTCACCGGCGGCCATAAGCCGCGACTTGTTCGCCGAAAACAGCGTGAACTGTGCGAAGCCGCTCTTGTCGGTATAAATCTCGAACAGTCCGCCTTCGACGTTCTTTTTGAAGGTTTCGATGCCGGCGGCGACGCCGGATTTGGCCGCATACCCCTGACTGACGACGAGGATTTCCCCGTTGGAAGCCTTCAGGCGGTATTTATAAAAACCAGCCTCCGGGAATATTTCATATTTTCCCGAATATCTTCCCGTCGTCGGTTGCGACGGGGTTTTGGGCAGGGCCGGCTTTGCGGGAACGGCGGCGATCTGCGACTTTGGTTTTATCTCCGGCTTAGATTCCGGTTTTGGCTCCGGTTTGCTTTCTTTTTTCTCCTGCTCAACGGGCGTCATCAGGACCGGACCTTCAGGTTTTGAAGGCGGGGTGGGGGCGACGCGAACGGGCTCCGTTGGTAAAACGATCGGTTTTGCCGGCGCTTCAACCGGTTTCAAAACGTCCTTGTCACGTTTTCTGAACCATTTCCGGAAACACATTTTTGGATCACCTCTTGTCTTTATTATAATGTAATATGGGACAAAAGGGTGAATTTATGGGGTTTTTCTATAGATTTTCCAATTTTTGATCATATTGAAGCCGGTACAAAGTGAAATAATGGCCCCGGTCGCGAAGTAGTTTCTGATGGTTGCCCATCTCGATGATTTTTCCTTTGGCCATGACGATGATCTTATCGACATGCTGAATCGTCGACAACCGGTGGGCGACGATGATCATCGTGCCGATATTCATCATCTTCGCGAGCGATTCCTGAATCAGTTCCTCGGTTTCGGTGTCGATGTTGGCGGTCGCCTCATCGAGGATCATGATCGAGGGTTTGTGGACGATCGTGCGGGCAAACGACAGCAGCTGCCGTTGTCCGGAAGAGAAGTTGTTGCCGCGTTCGCGGACCAGTTCGCTGTACTTGTTGGCCAAACGATCGATGAAGCGGTCGGCGTTTACGTACCGGCAAGCATCGACGATCTGGGCATCGGTGATCGCTTCGTCCCCAAGGCGGATGTTGGATTCGACCGTGCCGGAAAACAGGAAAACGTCCTGCAGCATCTGGCCGACCTGGGCCCGGAGCGATCCCATCGTGATGTCCTTGATGTCGATGTCGTCGATCAGGATCTGGCCTTTTTGAATGTCGTAGTTGCGGACAATCAGGGAGAGGATCGTCGTCTTGCCGGATCCGGTCGCGCCGACGAAGGCAACGGTTTCGCCTGGCTGAACCACGAAGGAGACGTCTTTCAGAATCCAGTCATCGGGATTATAGGCGAACCAGACATTGCGGAATTCGATTTTTCCCTTCAGTGCGATCGGTTTCGCCTCGATCGTATCGAGGACTGCCGGAACGGTATCGATGATTTCGAAGATCCGTTCTCCGGATGTGAACGCCGCCTGCATGGTGTCGAACTGTTCGGCGAGTTCCTGGATCGGGTCGAAGAACTTGTTGATATACTGGGTGAAGGCGAAAAGCGTTCCGTACGTGATGATGCCGGCGATCGCCTTCTGCCCGCCGAACCACAACGTGATGAGCAGGGCGCTGACGTAAAGGAAATACATGAACGGACGATAGATGCTGAAGGTCGTCATCTGCTGGAAGTTATAGTGCCAGAGCCGTTGGCTTTTTTCTTTGAATTCGTCATACTTCTTCGGTTCGCGGTTGAAGATCTGGATCAGCTTCATGCCGGAAAGATGTTCCGAAAGGAACGCATTGATGATCGAAACCTGCGTCCGGACATTCCGGTACGCCCGCCGCGTGAATTTGCGGAACACGACCGAGGCAATCGCGACGATCGGCACGACCGTCGAAATCCAGAGCGTCAGTTCGGCGTTCTTGATGAACATGATCACGAAGACGCCGATGATCGTCAGCGAATTGCGGAACAGATTGACGAGGACATCGGTATACATCGTGTTGAGCGTGCTCGTATCGCTGGTGACGCGCGTCACGAGTTTCCCGACGGGAACCTTGTTGTACTGGGAAATGGAGAACCGTTCGATGTGGTTGAAAACGTCTTTGCGGATGTTGAAGATGACTTTCTGCCCCATGCCCTGCAACAGCATCGTCTGTTTGTATGAGAGAAAGCCGTTGACGCACATGATGCCAAGGTACAGAATTGTAATCCAGATGATCCGCATGAAATCGATGGATTCGGCACCGAGGGTGTCGAGCACATCGGCGAGCAAAAGCGGGCCGACGAGATCGAGTGAAACGAGAATGAGCAGAAACAGGGTGATCGGAATGAAATTGAGCAGGAAGGGACGGATATAATGAAGCAGGCGTTTGATGATCGCCCAGTCGGAATACGTTCGCTTGCGGATCGAGTCGATGTCGACGTTCAGAACGGGTCTAGCCATTGCCGTTCCCTCCCGCGATCGCCGCTTCAAGCTGCTGGCGGATGACCATCTCGGAATAAAGCGGCGAAGTCGCGAGCAGTTCCTCGTGCCTGCCGACGGCGACGACGCGGCCTTCATCGATCACGACGATCTTGTCGGCGCTCTTGATCGTGGAAATCCGATGGGCGATGAGGATCGTGGTTTTGCCCTCGCGGATTTTCCGGAGCCGTGCCAGCACAGCTTCTTCCGTTTTCGTGTCGACGGCGCTGAATGAATCGTCCATGATCAAAATCGGCGGATCCTTGAAGAGGGCCCTGGCAATCGATACGCGCTGCTTCTGACCGCCCGAAAGCGTGACGCCGCGCTCGCCGACGATCGTGTCATACTGATTCGGAAATTCGATGATGTTGTCGTGGACATCGGCGTCGATCGCCATTTCGATGACCTGATCGTCGGTGACGGCGTCTTTTGCGAAGGCGATGTTGTTGCGTACGGTATCAGAAAAAATGAAATTATCCTGCGGGACGTAGCCGATGGCGTTGCGGATCGTCCGCAGGGGAATACGCATCAGATCGACATCGTCGATGACAATCTCGTTGGATTTGAGATTGTAAAGGCGGAGCAGCAGGTCGACCAGCGTCGTTTTACCCGATCCGGTCCGGCCGATGATGCCGACCGTTTCGCCGGCGGAAATCGTGAAGTCGATGTTTTTCAACACGTCGGACTTCATTCCAGGATAGCGGAACGTCAGGTTGTTGAACACGATCCGGCCGGTGACGACCGCGTCGGGAATGATATTCGGTCCGTCGACGACATCGACTTTCTGATCGAGCAGCGCGCTGATCCGCTGCAGACTCGCCTTGGCCTGGGAGCGCATGTTGATGAAACGGCCAATCGCCATCATCGGCCAGATGATGGTTGCGAAGTAGCCGATATAGACCGCGAGGTCCTTGGCTGCCAGCCGACTGGGGTCGCCGATCGCAAGGCCGACGGTCCGGTAGACGATGTAGCCGCCAACCGCCAGCATGATGATCCGGATCAGGGTGATGAACATCTCGATGCCGGTTCGC
>CAZFHR010000034.1:0-9415 GCA_964519115.1 uncultured Candidatus Izemoplasmatales bacterium | reverse complement strand
GAACTATACAATTACGAAGTCGACATCGACAGTTTTGAAGCGACCGTCATGCTTGCGGGTATGATGATCGACACCAACAATTTCAGCTATCGGACCGGAGTCCGGACCTTTGAGGCCGCAGCCCTGCTCAAAAGAGCGGGTGCCGATCCCTTCAAGGCCAGACTGATCCTGCGCGAATCGCTCGACGATATTAAAACCAAATCGAATCTCGTCAACTCCGCCCAGATCATCGGATCGCATTTCGCCATCACCGCCCTCGGCATCGAAACCAAGACCGACCGGGTTCAGCTGGCGAAGACGGCCGATGAACTGCTGGAAATCGACAACATCGTCGCCGCGTTCGCCATCGGCAACATCGGTAGCGATACGATCGCCATCTCTGCCCGTTCGATCGACAAGTTCAACGTTTCCGTGATCATGGAACAGTTCGGCGGCGGCGGCCATCTGAACAACGCCGCGGCGCAGGTCGCTGGTGCCGCAATCCCCGACATCGTCGCGAAGATCGAACAAATACTCAAAGATTCCATCAAGGAGGAACAGAACATGAAAGTCATTCTCGTCAAAGACGTCAGGGGCAAAGGCAAAAAAGGCGAAGTCATCGAGGTTGCCAACGGATACGGGAACTATCTCCTGACATCCAAACAGGCAATCGAGGCAAGCAACGCGAACATCAGAACGCTCGAAGATGAAAGAGACCGTTCCGAACGCGAAGCGGAAGCCGAACTTGAAGCGATGAGGAAGCTTAAGGCCGACATCGAAGACAAACAGATCAAACTATACGTGAAAATCGGCGAGTCGGGAAAACTGTTCGGTGCCGTCAACAGCAAGCAGATCGCTGAAGAATACAAGCGTCTGTACAACCTTGACATCGACAAGCGCAAGATCCTCCTCGAGGACAACATTCATTCTCTCGGCGTTTACAAGGTCCCGGTGAAACTGCACAAGGACATCATCGCCAACATCAATCTCCAGATCATCGAAGAAAAATAAAGCCATTCTGCCGGAAGGAGGGAAATCGTGGAACAGAAAATCCCGCAAAACATCGAGGCCGAACAAGCGGTCCTCGGCTCAGTCTTTTTTGAACAGTCAGCGCTGAAAACAATCGTCGACAAGCTTCAGGATCAGGATTTTTATTCACCGGTCCATCAGGTCATCTACCAGACCATGAAAGATCTGTTCAAAGATAACATCATGATCGACTACACGACCCTCAAGGACCGTCTGGAAAATAAAAACCTCCTGGCAAAAGCCGGGGGCATCGACTATATCATCGGTCTCGTCGAAGCGGTTCCTTCGACGAGCAACCTGCTCAACTACATCAATATCGTGAAAGACAAATCGCTGCTCCGGAAAATCCAGGATGCCTGCCGGGAAATCGTCGAAAAGTCGTATTCCGTCGAAAATGCGCCGGAATTCATCGACGACGTCGAAAAGACCGTCATCAACATCACGAAGGAAAAACGGACCACCGACTTCAAGGTCGTCGGCGAGGTCGCCAGCATCCTGATGGGAAAAATCGCCGAACAGTCGCAGATCAAGTCGACCGTCACCGGCCTCGATACCCGTTATCACGAATTCAACCGCTATACGCTCGGCTTGCAGAAATCCGAACTTCTGATCATCGCCGCCCGGCCTTCAATGGGCAAAACGGCATTCGCGCTCAACCTCGCGCTCAACGTCGCCAAAAGCGAAACCCATCCGCATGTCGCCTTTTTCTCACTGGAAATGGGCGTCGACCAGCTCGTCATGCGGCTCTTGGCGTGTCAGGCCCAGGTCGACAACTTCAAACTCCGGCAGGGCAACCTGACGAATCAGGAGTGGGAAAAACTGCAGTTCGCGGTCGGATCGCTAGCCGATCTGAACCTGTATTTCGACGACTCAGGAACCGTCAAGGTCACCGATCTGCGGAGCAAATGCCGCAAACTACGGGCCGAAGACAAACTCGACCTCGTCGTCGTCGACTATCTGCAGCTGCTCTCGGGTTCGATCCAGAATCTGGGCAACCGCGTTCAGGAAGTATCGGAAATCAGCCGGGTCCTGAAAGAAGTCGCCCGGGAACTCAAAGTTCCGGTCATCGCCCTGTCGCAGCTTTCCCGCAACGTCGAAAACCGGCCTGACAAGCATCCCGTCATGGCCGACCTCCGCGAATCCGGATCGATCGAACAGGACGCTGACATCGTCATGTTCCTGTACCGCGACGACTATTATACTAAGGAAGAGTCAACACGCAAGAACGTCGTCGACATCAGCATCGCCAAAAACCGGTCGGGTACGATCGGCGACTTTCAACTCTTATTCAATCGGGGCATGTCGACCTTCAGCAACATGAGCGTCACGTCCGCCGAAGGATCGTACGCGAGAGAACAGTCGATCGCCGACTAGCGATGACCCCGACTGTTTTTTCTTTGCTTGCACCGCCGTTTGGCCGAACACCCGTCTGGAGATGAAACGAAATGATCAGCGAACGTCTGGAACAAATCGAAACACGCTATGAGGCCATCGGGGTCCTTTTGCTCGATCCCCAGATCGCCCAAGACCTGAAACAGCGCATGGCGCTGTCCAAAGAGCAGCGCTCGCTCGAGAAAATCGTCGTCTGCTACCGCGAATACCGGGCCCTTCTCGACCAGGTGGCTGAATTGAAGGAGATGGCGAAGGATCCAGATCCGGAAATCACCGCCATGGTCGAAACAGAACTCGCAACCGCCCAGCCGCGGCTGCCCGAACTCGAAGAAAAACTGAAGAAGATGCTGATTCCGAAAGATCCGGCCGACGAGAAGAACGTCATCGTCGAAATCCGCGGCGCGGCCGGCGGCGACGAAGCGAACATTTTTGCCGGCGACCTCTTCCGGATGTATGTCAAATACGCCGAAGGCAAAGGCTGGAAAGTCGAAACCCTCAATCTCGAAGCCTCCGAAGCCGGCGGCTTCAGCCAGATCGAATTCGCCGTGAACGGCGACAGCGTCTATTCCCTGATGAAATACGAATCCGGCGTCCATCGCGTCCAGCGCGTCCCGGCCACCGAAGCGGCGGGACGGATCCATACGTCGACGGCGACCGTCCTGGCACTTCCCGAAGCCGAAGAACTTGATTTTGAAATCAATCCCGCCGATGTCCGTATCGACACCTTCTGCTCCTCCGGTCCCGGCGGACAATCGGTCAATACAACCAAATCGGCAGTGCGGTTGACCTATGAGCCGACCGGCCTCATCGTCCAGTGCCAGGATGGCAAGAGCCAGCATGAAAACAAGGCGTCCGCCTTCAAGATCCTGCGGTCCCGTCTCTATGACGTTGCGATGCAGGAAAAACTCGCCAAGGAAGGCGCGGAACGGAAAAACAAGATCGGCACGGGCGACCGTTCGGAAAAAGTGCGGACCTATAATTATCCGCAGAACCGCGTGACCGATCATCGGATCAATTTCACAATCCAGCAGCTCGACCGCGTCATGGAAGGCAAACTGGATCCGGTCATCGAAGCGCTGATCGCCGAAGAAGAACGCCGCAAGCTCGGCAAAACGGACGATTGACGATGGCGACATTCCGCGAGATTCTCAAAACCGCCGAAAAACGGGCGCGGGTCCACCGCGTCGAAGCGGCGGCGGTGAAACTGCTTTTTGGCCATTTCGCCCGTCTGAGCCCGACGGAACTGTATACTTCGCTGGAGCGGGAAATGCCGGAAACCGACCGGCAGGCATTCGAGCAGGCCGTGACCGATCATCTGGAAAAGAACGTACCAGTTCAATATATCATCGGTTATGTCTATTTCTATGGCTATCGGTTCCTCGTCGACGACCGCGTCCTGATTCCCCGTTTCGAGACCGAAGAACTGGTCGCCAACATCCTGATGTACTATGACGAACTGTTCGGCGGTCAAAAGGCGTCGCTCGTCGATGTCGGTACCGGATCGGGCTGTCTTGCCGTGACCCTGGCTTTGGAAGAAGCCAATCTGCGGGTGACTGCCACCGACATCAGCCCCGAAGCCCTCGCCGTCGCCAACGACAACGCCCGCAATCTCGGCGCCACGGTGGAATTTCTTTCCGGTGACATGCTCACGCCGCTTGCCGGCCGGAAATTCGATATCCTCGTATCCAATCCGCCCTACATCCCCGTCGGCGAACCGCTCGAGAAGGTGATCGCCGGCCATGAACCGGACATCGCCTTGTTCGGGGGGGACGACGGACTCAAATTCTATCGGATCATCCTTGCCGGCGCCGCCGCGATCCTCGAACCGCGTTCGATCATCGCGTTTGAACACGGGTTCGACAAGGCGGAAGAACTCCGCGCCATCGCCACCTCGTATTTCCCCGCCGCTGATGTTTTCACGCTCAGGGACATGCAGGGACGCGATCGCATGACATTCATTCTTAACAGATGAATGTCGCTTTTTTTTCAAGTGATATTTGTTGACAACGACACACGATGTGCGTATATTAGTATAATGAAACGGGGTAATACATGATGGCTGAAAAACTGGTAATCGTTGAATCACCGAGCAAATCGAAAACGATCGAACAATATTTGGGATACGACTACATCGTCAAATCATCCAAGGGACATGTCCGCGATCTGGCGATCAAAGGCGCCGGCGGCCTCGGCATCGACGTCGATAACGACTTCAAGCCGGTCTATGAAGTCATTCCCGACAAGCGCGCCGTCGTCAAAGAATTGTACGATGCGAGCCGTCAGGCGAAAGAAATCTATCTGGCAACCGATCCGGACCGCGAAGGGGAAGCCATCAGTTGGCATCTGCTTTCCACGATCGAGACGAAAGGGAAACTCGTCAAGCGCATCATCTTCAACGAAATCACGAAAACGGCGATCCTGGAAGCCTTTCAGCATCCGACCGACATCAATGATAATCTCGTTTCCTCGCAGGAAACGCGGCGCATCCTCGACCGCATCATCGGCTTCAAGCTGAGCAAACTGCTGCAAAGCAAGATCAAGTCGAAGTCCGCCGGCCGCGTCCAGAGTGCCGCCCTGAAGCTGATCGTCGATCGCGAAAAAACGATCGAAGTCTTCATTCAGGAAGAATACCATGAAATCTATGCCAAATTTCCGACCTTTCAGGCCCAACTCGCAAAGCTTGATGGCAAGCCCGTCAAACTGTCGACGGCCGCAGCCGCCAAAGCGGCGATTGACGGCCTTGATGCGATGTTCGCCGTCGATTCGCGTTCGGTCAAGCGCAACAACATCGAGCCGAAGCCGGCTTTCATCACGTCGACGCTGCAGCAGGATGCTTCGAACCGGCTGGGATTCACCGCCACAAAGACGATGCAGATCGCGCAGCGGCTCTATGAAGGCATCCAGATCGGCAGCGAAGCCGTCGGTCTGATCACCTACATGCGGACCGATTCGATCCGGCTGTCGGATTATTTCGTCCAGCACGCCAGCGAGTTCATCCTCGGCGCCTATGGCAAATCCTATCTCGGATCGTTCAAGAAGACAGCTGCCAAGAACGGCGTCCAGGACGCTCACGAGGCGATCCGACCGACCGATCTGGCGCGGACTCCGGAGCGCATCAAGTCCTATCTTTCCAAGGACGAATTCAATCTTTACCAAATGATCTTCGCCCGCGCCGTCGCCTCGCTGATGAAGCCGGTCATCCTTGAAGTCGAAACGCTGTTTTTGACTTCCGGAACGGGTCTGTTCCGGGCAGTATCGACGAAACAAGTCTTCGACGGTTATCTGAAGGTCTATGGCAAATACGAAGCGGAAGAAGATCCGCTTTGCTGCGTCCTCCCCGAATGTCTGCCGGGAGATTTGCTGAAACCGGATGAAGTCACGGCGAAACAGTGTTTCACGCAGCCACCGCTCCGCTACAACGAAGCCCGGCTGATCAAGGAAATGGAAGATCTCGGCATCGGTCGCCCGTCCACCTACGCCCAGACGATCGCGACGCTCAAGGATCGCAAATACGTTCTGCTGCAGGAAAAGAAGTTCATGCCGAGCGAACAGGGTCGGATCACGATCGACCAGCTTGACTTGTATTTCACCGAATTCATCGGCGCGACCTATTCGCGCGACATGGAAAACATCCTCGATCGCATCGCGGACGGCGATGCCATCCAGTTAAACGTCATCCGGGAATTTTATTCGTTCTTTGAACCGCTGTACGAAAACGCCCGCACCAATATGGAAAAGATCCAACCGAAAGAAACCGGCGAACTCTGTCCTAACTGCGGCGCGAAAATGGTATTCCGCAAGGGCACCTATGGCGAATTCGAAGGCTGCGGCAATTATCCGAAGTGCAAATACATCAAACCGCAACCGCGGGTCGGTGCGCCTAAGGAAGTCGCCGAAGACACCCATGTCACCTGCCCCAAATGCCATAAGGGCACCCTCGTCGTCCGCACGGCCTCCAAAGGCCCGAACAAAGGAAACAAGTTTTTCGCCTGCGGCAACTATCCGAGATGCAAGTACGTCGCCCCCCTGAAAGCCACCGGCAAGCACTGCCCGAAATGTGGTAAGCCGATGGTCGAGGAAGAAAACGGCACGATTCGTTGCATCGACGCCGACAAGTGTGGGTACGTCGCCCTGAAATGACATCGTCCCGGCCGCTCGGCCGTTGACACGACGAACGGATCGTAGTATGATACATGGTAGCCGGAGTCCGCTTCGGCTCACCGAAAAAAAGAAGTGTTAATGTGACGATTAACACTTACCCTTCCTTCGTCCGCCTCTCCCAAGGCGGATTTTTCTTTCCACTGCTTGGCGTAAAAAATCGAACGCGCTTGTGATATAATACTTTTGTCGGGTCAGGTGATGCAGATGGGTATTTTCGCCAAATTATTCGGCGGCAAGGAAAAACGGCTTCAAGCCCAAAAATACAAGATCGGAATGGCGAAGACGCGCAGCGGTTCGCTCTCTTCGCTGAAGACGCTGTTGACGTCGGCGAAGAAGATCGACGCCGCCCTTTACGATCGTCTCGAAGAGATTTTCATCATGGCCGACATCGGCGTCGACACCGTCGTGACATTCACGAACGCGCTGCGGACGGAAGTCGGCAAGCGCGCCATCACCGATCCCAAGGAACTGGAAAACCTGATCGTCGACAAGATGTTTGAACTGTATCTTCAGGGTCAGATCGTCGATGCCAACATCCGCTACGTCGAGCATGGCCTGACTGTGATCCTCGTGATCGGCGTCAACGGCACCGGCAAGACGACTTCGATCGGAAAACTGGCGTATCGGATCAAGAACGAGGGAAAAAGCGTCATGCTGGCGGCGGCGGACACGTTCCGCGCCGGTGCCATTTCGCAACTGAACATCTGGGGCGAACGGGTTGGCTGTCCCGTCGTGGCCAAAGCCGAAGGCGCCGATCCCTCCGCCGTCGTGTTCGACGCGCTCCGACGTGCGAAAGCCGAAGCCGTCGACGTATTGATCGTCGATACCGCCGGCCGGCTCCAGAACAAGGTCAACCTGATGAAGGAACTGGAAAAGATCGCCCGCACGATCAAAAAGGAAATTCCGGCAACGCCGTACGAAACCTATCTCGTAATCGATGCGACGACCGGCCAGAACGGCCTCAACCAGGCTAAGGTATTCAGCGAAGCGACGGACGTCACCGGCATCATCCTGACCAAACTGGATGGTACGGCCAAGGGCGGAATCGTTCTCGCCATCCGCAACGAAATGGGCATCCCGATCAGTTTCGTCGGCATGGGCGAAAAGATCACCGATCTTGAATATTTCGATATCGAAGGTTACATCTACGGCTTATTCGCCGACTTTTTCGAGTGAGGACGGAAACGACCGATGGAAGAACGCATCCTGGAAAAGATCCGCATCAACGAATTGTACGACGTGTATGGCGTTCTGCTGACCGACAAGCAGCGCGCGTACGTCGAATATTACTACCATGACGACTATTCGCTTTCAGAAATCGCAGGATTGATGGAAGTCAGCCGCAACGCCGTCTTCGATCAGATCCGGATTGCGGCGGATCATATGGAAGAATATGAGTCCAAACTCGGGCTCCTGAAACTGAAAAAAAATGCCGCGGCTGTCATCGGCCGCGTCAGCGAACTGAAGATCGACGACGCCGAACTGCTCAGGCTGCTCGGCGAATTCGAAAAAACGGAGTGAAACCATGGCCTTTGAAAACTTGACATCAAAACTGCAGATGACGTTCCGCCGGATTACCGGCAAAGCCCAGCTGACGGAAAACGACATCGAAGAAATGATGAAGGAAGTCCGGCTTTCGCTCCTGGAAGCCGACGTCAACTATCGCGTCGTCAAAGACTTCACCGAGGAAGTGAAGGAGCTCGCCAAGGGCGAAAAAATCCTCAAGGGACTGAACCCGGGCCAACAGGTCGTCAAGATCGTCAACGATGAACTCGTGAAACTGATGGGCACGGAAGCCGCGCTCGTCCGCTTCAGCGATTCGCGGCCGACGGTGATCATGATGGTCGGCCTCCAAGGCGCCGGCAAAACCACGACCGCCGGCAAGCTCGGCTGGTTTCTGCGAAAAAACCACGCGAAGAATCCGCTTTTAATCGCCGCTGACATCTACCGTCCGGCAGCGATCGAACAGTTGAAAACCGTCGGTGCCAAACTGGATATTCCGGTGTTCGAAATGGGAACCGGTACCGACCCGCGCGACATCGTCCGCCTTGGCATGAAGAACGCCCTGGATTCCGGCCACGATCTCATCATCATCGACACGGCCGGCCGTCTGCACATCAACGAAACGTTGATGGATGAACTCGTCGACATCAAGAAAATCGCCAAACCGGAAGAAATTCTGCTGACGGTCGACGCGATGACCGGGCAAGATGCGGTCAACGTCGCAACCGCTTTTCACGAAGCCCTCGGCGTCACCGGCTGCATCTTGACGAAACTCGACGGCGACACCCGCGGCGGCGCCGCATTGTCGATCCGAAAGGTCACCGGCGTGCCGATCAAGTTCGCCGGCACCGGTGAAAAACTGACGGAAATCGAAACCTTCCATCCCGAGCGGATGGCATCCCGGATCCTCGGCATGGGCGATGTCTTATCACTCATCGAAAAGGCGACGGAAGAGATCGACGAAACCGAAGCGATGTCGATGATGGAGAAGATGATGTCGGGGAAGTTCAACTTCAACGATATGCTGAAGCAGATGAAGATGGTCAAGCGAATGGGAGCCTTTTCCGGCATCCTCAAGATGCTTCCGGGGATGGGCGCTCTCGCCGATTCTCCCAAAGTCGATGACAAGCAGATCGTCTACATCGAGGCGATCATCAACTCGATGACGCCCGAGGAACGGAAGAATCCGGATCTGCTGGAACGCAGCAGTTCGCGCCGCAACCGCGTCGCTTCCGGCTGTGGTCGCAGCACGACCGAAGTCAACCGGCTGATCGGCATGCTCGACAAGCAGCGCCAGATGATGAAAAAAATGGCGGGCATGAACCCGGCATCGGTCGAAAAAGCCGCCGGC
>CAZFHR010000033.1:1994-9445 GCA_964519115.1 uncultured Candidatus Izemoplasmatales bacterium | reverse complement strand
CCGGCGAACATCACTTCGCCGCCGTGGATGCCGGCGCCGGGACCGATGTCGACGACGAAATCGGCCGAGGCGATCATTTCCATGTCGTGTTCGACGACGATCATCGTGTTGCCGATATCGCGCATGTCCTTCAGGGTGTCGATCAGACGCTTGTTGTCGCGCTGATGGAGGCCGATCGAGGGTTCGTCGAGGACGTAGAGCACGCCCGTCAGTCGCGACCCGATCTGAGTCGCAAGCCGGATCCGCTGCGATTCGCCGCCCGACAGCGTGCCGGCGGAGCGATGCAGGGACAGATAATCGAGGCCGACGTTCACAAGAAACGACA
This sequence comes from uncultured Candidatus Izemoplasmatales bacterium, assembly GCA_964519115.1. Lineage (GTDB taxonomy): Bacteria > Bacillota_I > Bacilli_A > Izemoplasmatales > Hujiaoplasmataceae > UBA12489. The sequence goes on along the minus strand of CAZFHR010000033.1, from coordinate 9,120 downwards.
GTCTGGTTCTGATTTCGCGGAAGATCGGGCGGGCGATTTCCTTGTCCCGTTCGGAGAGCTTCAGGTTCTGAAGTTCCTGAAGCAGATGCAGGACGGTGATCGAGGTGAATTCGTGGATGTTCCTACCGTCAATCTTGACCGAAAGCGATGCTTCGGAAAGCCGTTTGCCCTGACAGCGTTCGCAGGGAATGTCGTTCATCATCGTTTCGATCCAGTCGCGGACCATCCGCGACGTCGTTTCGAGGTAGCGGCGCTCGAGGCTGTTCACGACGCCTTCGAACGTCTTTTTCTGGTTATGCTCGAATTCGGACGTGCGGGCGATGAACCGGTAATGGACGATTTTGTCCGAACCGTACAGAACGACGTGCTTTTCTTCCGGCGTCAAATCGCAAAATTGTTTATGCACGTCGATGTCATGGGCTTTGCAGGCCTGGATGACCTGCTGGAGATAAATCGACTCGGTGTTCGCATAACGATCGAGGACGCCCTGCATGATCGAGAGCGAATCATCCGGAATCAAGAGGTTGATGTCGATCTTCCGCTTGAATCCGAGCCCGGAACAGTCGGGACAGGCGCCATAAGGCGAATTGAACGAGAAGAGCCGAGGTTCGAGCTTGCCGATGGAGAAGCCGCAGTAAGGACAACTGTAATTTTCGCTGAAAAGCGTTTCGACTTCGTCGACGACCGCGATCATCAGTCCTTCAGAGCGCTTGCAGGCGGTCTCGATCGAATCATAGAGCCGCGAACGCACGCCTTCCTTGACGACGATGCGGTCGATGACCGCCTCGATGTCATAGCGTTTCGTCTTTTCAAGTTCGATTTCCTCGTCGAGGTCATGAAATTCGCCGTTGATGCGGATGCGCGTAAATCCGTCCTTGCGCAGATCGGCGAGGATCTTTTCCTGCGCGCCTTTCTTGCCGCGGACGACGGGCGAAAGGATTACGACCTTGGCGCCTTCGTGTTCCAGCACCTTGTTCGTCATTTCCTGAATCGTCTGGCGGGTGATCTCGATGCCGTGTTCGGGGCAGAAGGGCCGGCCGATCCGGGCGTAGAGCAGCCGGATGTAGTCGTAGATTTCGGTAACCGTACCGACCGTCGACCGCGGATTGTTCGAAGTCGTCTTCTGATCGATCGAAATCGCGGGCGAAAGCCCTTCGATCGAATCGACGTCCGGTTTTTCCATATTGCCGAGAAACTGCCGGGCATAGGCGGAAAGGGATTCGACGTAGCGGCGCCGGCCTTCCTCGTAAATCGTATCAAACGCCAAACTGGTCTTTCCGGAACCGGAAAGACCCGTCATGACGATGAGTTTGTTTTTAGGAAGTGTGAGATCGATCGCTTTCAGGTTGTTTTCGCGTGCGCCCTTGATGATGATCTGTTCGTTCAAGCGGGTCGCCTCCTTGGGTAGGTAGAATTGATTCGTCCGGTCATTCCGTCATGGCGATCATCGCTTCGAAAGTTTCTTCGTCGATGATCTTAATGCCGAGTTCCCGGCCTTTCGTCAGTTTCGATCCGGCGTCGGCGCCGGCAACAATCAGGTCGGTCTTCTTCGATACCGACGATGCGACATTCCCGCCAAGGCGTTCGACGATTTCCTGGGCTTCGTTGCGGGAAAGGGAAACGAGACTGCCGGTGAGAACGACGGTCTTGCCGGTAAACGGCGTCGTTTTACCAATCTTATTCGACCGATGGGTCATGTTCAACCCCAGTCTTCCGAGGGTTTCAACGAGCCGGACGTTGTCCGGGTCGACAAACCATCCGACGATCGCTTCGGCGGTCGTCTCGCCGACATCGGCCACTTTTTGCAAGTCGTCGACGCCCGCCTTCTGAATCGCCGTCATTTCCGGGAAGCGTTCGACGATCATCTTCGCCGTCTTCTGGCCCACGAGTTTGATGCCCAGTCCAAAAAGCAGCTTGTCTAGGTCGTTTTGTTTCGCGGTCTCGATCGCCGCGAGCAGATTCTGGATGCTCTTGACGCCAAAGCCTTCTTTTTCCACGAGAATACCTTCGTGATCCGCGAGGCAGAAGATGTCGGCGATGGAAGTCAGGAGTCCGTCGTTATAGAATTCCGTGATCACTTTCTCGCCAAGGCCTTCGATGTTGTAGGCATCCCGCGATGCGAAGTGGATCAGGCCTTCGATCTTCTTGGCGTCGCATCCGGGATTGAGGCAGAAGTATTCGGCTTCCCCTTCGGCACGGACGAGCGGGGATCCGCATGCCGGGCATATCGATGCCATGCGAAACGGTTCTTCGTTGCCAGTCCGTCGTTCCGGCAGCGTCCGGACGACTTCGGGGATGACTTCACCGGCCTTGCGGATGACGACGTGATCGCCGATGCGGATGTCACGGTCGCGGCAGAAATCTTCATTATGGAGCGTGGCGCGGGCCACGAGCGATCCCGACACCATCACCGGTGAAAGTTCAGCGACTGGCGTAACGACGCCGGTACGGCCGATCTGGAAGGTGATGCCGTTCAGTTCGGTCACCACTTCTTCCGGCGGATATTTGAATGCCGTCGCCCAGCGGGGCGACTTGGCGGTATAGCCGATTTTCTCATAGAGGGCGAGCTCATTCACCTTGACGACGACGCCGTCGGTGTCATAGGCAAGTCCGTGCCGCATCTGGGCGACGTGGGCGACGTAGGCGACGACATCGTCGATCGTCGGACAGAGCCGCGTCTCCTTGTTGACCTTGAACCCGAAGCTCTGCAGTTTGGCGAGCGCTTCGAAATGGGTTTTCACGAGCGTCCGGTCCATCAGATAATAGACGAAGACGTCGAGATTCCGCTTGGCCACGATCTTCGGATCAAGCTGGCGAAGCGTTCCCGCGGCAGCGTTCCGCAGATTCTTGAATGGTTCTTCTCCCGCCGCCCGTTTTTCCGCGTTGACGAGATCAAACGCCTTCTGCGGCATGAAAACTTCGCCCCGGACTTCGAGCGGACCCGCATAGGGGATTTCCAGCGGGATCGACCGGATCGTCCGGACGTTTTCGGTGACGTCTTCGCCGACGATGCCGTCGCCGCGCGTCGCGGCGCGGACCAAAACGCCGCGATCATATAGAAGCGATACCGACAAGCCGTCGATCTTCAGTTCGGCGACGTAAGAATATTCCGCGACTTCCTTCTTCACTCTCGCGTCGAAGTCACGGAGTTCCGTTTCGTCAAAGACGTTCGCCAGCGACAGCATCGGCAGCGCATGCGTGACTTTCCGGAATCTGCCGATCGGCGCGCCCCCGACGCGACGAGTCGGCGAATCCGGCGCGGCATCGTCTGGATGCGCCGTTTCCAGCGCGATCAGTTCCTGCATCAGGACGTCATATTCCTGATCGGAAACCGAGGGAGCATCAAGAACGTAATATTCATGGTTATAGCGGTTGAGCAGCGTTTTGAGTTCCGTCATTCGAGATCGGAAATCCATGGTTCCACCTACGCTTTCTGAATGCTGGGATGATCTTTCATCAGAATCTTGATGCCGACGGGTTGCTTGAAGGCGATCGTCGCTTTGTCATGGTCGAGCATCACGATGATGCCGTCGCCGAAGACGGTGTGACGAACCTTGTCGCCAATGGCGAGATGAATTCCGGAAGGCGTGTATCCCGGAGTCGCTTCAACGCGGCGTTCCGTCCGCGCTTCCGGTTTCGGATAGCCGTAATCCGGTTTGACCCGCGGTCTTGCAAGCCCCTGCTTGTCGACGAGTTCTTCGTCGATTTCCGCGAGGAATTCGGAATCCGGATTGTCCTGGTAGCGGCCATACATCAGCCGCTGCTTGGCGTTCGTGATGATCACCCGGTCCTTCGCCCGGGTGAGGGCGACATAGAACAGTCGCCGTTCCTCTTCAACATCGGCGCGTTCAAACAGACTCTGCGACGACGGGAAAAGGGTTTGTTCAAAACAGGTGAGGAAAACAACTTTGAATTCCAGGCCTTTCGCGGAATGCATCGTCATCAGACTGACGAAGTTGTCGCTTAGCATTTCGTCTTCGGCTTCCGCCCGCAAAGCGAGTTCCGTGAGAATCTGGATGAGCTTGTCGAAGTTCGTGAGTTCACCCATTTCTTTCAGTTTCTCAAGCAGGATCGTCTTGAACTCGGCGAGGTTTTCCCGTCGTCGTTCGGCTTCGATCAGCTGTTCGCCCGACAGCGCCTCGTTCTTGAGCATCGCGATGTATCCGGACTGCTCGAGCAGGGCGTCATAGGTCTCAAGCAGATTGATGTTTTCAAGATTCATGCGGAGTCCGTCGATCATCTTCTTGAAGGCGATCAGGCGTTCGGCGGCGGCCCGGCCGACGATTCCATGCAGATCCTGGTCGATCAGATCCATCAGTTTCAGGTCGTCGGCAGCGGCGCGGTCCTTCATCTTCTCGAAGGAGGTTTCGCCGATGCCGCGTTTCGGTTCGTTGTAAATGCGACTGAAGGCGTAATCGTCACCGCGGTTGACGATCAGCCGCAGATAGGCGATGACATCCTTGATTTCTTTCCGTTTGTAGAACGACAGATTGCCGATGACCTTGTGCGGTATATTGAACTTGAGCAGAACGTCTTCAAATTTACGGCTCATCGCGTTGTTGCGGTACAGAATCGCGAAATCCTTGTATTCAAGACCGGACTTGACCAGCATCTTGATCTTGTTATAGATGAAATAGGCTTCTTCCTCGTCGCCTTCCGCCTTGAAATGAATCAGTTTCTCGCCGGGTCCGAGGGTGCTGAAAAGTTCTTTCGGGATCCGGTTGCGGTTATGCTTGATGACGGCGTTCGCGGCGTCGAGGATCGTCGTCCGCGAGCGGTAGTTCTGATTGAGGATGATTTTTTTATGCTCGGGAAAATGCTTGATGAACTTGCGGATGTTTTCGATGTTCGCGCCGCGGAAAGCATAGATGCTCTGGTCCTCGTCGCCGACGATGAAAAGATTGCGGTGTTCCTTCGCAAGCAGATAGACGAGTTCATACTGCAGATCGTTCGTGTCCTGAAATTCATCGACGAGGACATACTCGAACCAGTCCTGGTATTTTTTCAGCACGTCGGGAAAATTCCGGAACAATCGGAGCGGCAGGACGAGGAGATCCTGGAAATCGACGAGGTTATTGTCCTTCAGAAATTTCTGATATTCGTCGAAGATTTCTCCGAGAACCTTCTTGATCGCCGGATTGGCGAAGGCCAGGACGTCGGGATCGGCTTTCGCTTCTTCGATCATGCCGGATATCGCCTTCGGAGAATATTTCTTGACGTCATAATTCAGTTTCTTCATGGCATTCTTGACGATGATCAGCGAATCGTCGTCATCGACGATCTGGAAGTCGTTTTCATAACCAAGATGATGGATGTCAAAGCGCAGAATCTTCGCTCCCATCGCATGAAACGTCGATAGCCAGATGCCGGTCAGGGGCAAATCGGTCATTTTGAAAACGCGGCCGCGCATTTCGTCGGCCGCCCGGTTCGTAAACGTGATCGCCAGGATGTGGTTGGCCGGAACCCCAACCTCATCGATGAGGTAGGCGATCCGGTTCGTGAGCACTCGGGTTTTCCCCGAGCCGGCACCGGCGACCGCCATCACGGGACCCTGGACCGTCCGTACGGCGAGGGCTTGTTGTTCGTTCAGTTGGTCGAAAATGCCTCTTCCCATTGATATCACCAAGCAATATTATACCATGAAAGTGGAATATTTTCTCGTGTTTTGACAGTTTTTTCCGTAATATTTTTCAATCAAAGGAGTCTTTAGACTCCTTTTTTTACTCTATTCTCAACATTCCTCCTTCCTTTGTCCTTTCCTGTTTTTTTTCTCCGACATCGATTCGTCAGCTATGCCGTTTTTTCACGCATTTATGGCCTTTACAAAGAAAAAACGGGGTCCCCGCGGGATCCCGTTCAAGACATGCAATTTGTTTACTGACTGAGCTTCCGCCCGGCGATGATCCGCAGAATCCAGATAATTGCCATATGGACGCAGATGGCAAAGATGATCACGAATGAAACGACAAACACGATCATCTGTGGTTTCGTCCACACCGAATCTCCTGCCTCCACGCCGGCGATCAGCGAAACAAGATTCGCCACGATGCCGATGCCGCTGGCGATGGCCATTAATAGGTATCCGGTAACAAATATGATTTTCTTCGTCATCGTATCACCGGTAACTCGACTTCAACTCAACAGTTCGGTTGAAGATCAGTTTTCCTGGTTGCGAATCATAGTCGACGGAAAAATAGCCGTTACGGATGAATTGATATTTGCTTTCGATCGGAACTCTCGCCAGTCCGGCTTCGACATAGCCTTCCGCTTCGTTCCAGGAACGGGGATTGAGCCGATCAAAGATCGATCGTTCGGAATCGGAATCGACCATCAGCGGTTCGAAAAGATTGAAGCGCGCCGGCACGGCTGTCGTCGCCTCAACCCAGTGAATGTTCCCGTTCGGTTTCCGAGTGTTGAATCCGGATCCGGACCTGGTTTCGGGATCATAGGTGCAATGGATTTCTGCCAAACTTCCGTCGGCGTTTTTGACGATGCTGACGCATTTTACGAAATAGGCATGCATTAAACGCACTTCAATGCCCAGGGCCAGCCGTTTCCAGCCTTTATCAGGCATAACTTCCATGAAGTCTTCGCGTTCGATCCAGACCTCGCGGCCGAAGTTTACGAACCGGCTGCCAAGATCGGGATTGTCGGCGTTGTTCGGAACTTCGAACGCTTCCGTCTTTCCGATCGGATAGTTGTCGATGACGACTTTGAGCGGATGGAGGACGGCGTTGGCGCGGAGGGCTTTCATCCGCAGATCGTCGCGAAGCGCGTTCTCGAGCATTTCTGAGGAAACCGTCGAATTGATGCGGGAAAGTCCGGTACCGAGGACGAAGTTGCGGATCGCCTCCGGTGTGTACCCGCGACGGCGGAATCCGACCAGCGTCGGCATCCGCGGATCGTCATAGCCACGGACAGCCTTGGCTTCGACGAGTTGTTTCAGATACCGTTTCGACATGATCGTATTCGTGATGTTGAGACGGCCGAATTCATATTGGTGTGGTATATGTTCCATTTCGCATTTCGCCACGAACCAGTCGTAGAGCGGACGGTGGTCGACATACTCGAGCGAACAGAGCGAATGCGACACGCCTTCGATTGCGTCCTGGGGCGGATGGGCAAA
>CAZFHR010000033.1:0-1984 GCA_964519115.1 uncultured Candidatus Izemoplasmatales bacterium | reverse complement strand
ATTGTGATGGTTGATGTGAAGAATCCGGTACATCACCGGATCGCGCATGTTGATGTTCGGGCTCGCCATGTCGATCTTGGCCCGGAGCGTCTTTTCGCCATCGGCATAGACGCCGGCGCGCATCGCTTCAAACAGCTCAAGGTTCTCGGCGACAGAGCGGTCGCGGTTGGGCGAACCCTTCCCCGCTTCGGTCAGCGTGCCGCGGTATTTCGAAACGTCTTCCGCCGAAAGGTCGCAGACGTACGCGAGTCCTTTCTTGATCAGCAGAACGGCGCGTCGATAGGTTTCTTCAAAATAATCCGAGCCGAAAAAAACGTTCGCCGGCAGATAACCGAGCCATTCGATGTCGCCTTTGATGGCTTCGACGAACATGGCGTCTTCCTTGACCGGATTGGTGTCGTCGAAGCGCAGGTTGGTCTTGCCGCCGAACATCCGCGCCAGTTCGAAATTCGTGATGATCGCCCGCGCGTGGCCGATGTGGAGATAGGCGTTCGGTTCCGGCGGGAAGCGCGTGATGATTGTTTTGACTTTCCCGGCGGCGAGATCTTCTTCGATGATCGTTTTGATGAAATTGGAGGACATGTCCATGGGAAATCACCTTCTGTTCCTTATAGCATATTGTACTTGAAATTCACTGTAATGCAAGCCGAGAATCGCCGTTTAGGTACAAATCATCCGGAGTTCCGGTTTTGTTGTATTTGAAATATCCCGCCGCGGCGATCATCGCCGCGTTGTCGGTGCAGTATTTCATCGCCGGGAAATAGACCGGCACTTCGGTGATCGTCGCGATCATTTTCGCCCGCAGGCCGCGATTGGCGGCGACGCCGCCGGCGACGATGACTTGCCGGACGCCGAATTCGCGGGCGGCGCGCAGGGTTTTTTTCACCAGCACGTCGGTGACCGCTTCCTGGAAACTGCGGCAGAAATCTTCTTTGACGATCGGTTCACCCCGCTGCATCAGATTGTGATGAAGGTTGATCACGTGTGATTTCAGCCCGGAAAAACTGAAGTTGTAATCGTCGGAATCGATCATCGGCCGCGGAAAATGATAACGATCCTGCCCAAGGGCGGAGAGTTTGTCGACGACGGGACCGCCCGGGTAGGGCAGATCGAGAACGCGACCGATCTTGTCGTAGGCTTCGCCGACGGCATCGTCCTGCGTTTCGCCGAGTTTGCGGAAATCGAAATGGTCCGCCATCAGAATCAGTTCCGTATGACCACCGGATACGACGAGGGCAAGGCAGGGAAACTCGATCGGGCGTTCGAGATTGTTTGCGTAAATGTGGCCGGCGATGTGGTGGACGCCGATGAGCGGAATGCCCTCATTGAGCGCGACGACCTTGGCGGCGTTGATGCCGATGAGCAGCGAGCCGATCAGGCCGGGTCCGGCCGTAACGGCGACGAGATCGATGTCCGCATACGTCAGGCCCGCCTGATGGATCGCCTGATCAAAGACCATCGAGATGCCCTTGACGTGCTCGCGTGACGCGATTTCGGGGACGACGCCTCCGTATTCCTTATGAATGTCGATTTGACTCAGGACGACGTTCGCCAACACTTCGCAGCCATCTTTGACGACGGCGACGGATGTTTCGTCGCAACTGGATTCGACCCCTAGTACGATCATGGTTTTCTCCGTTTCTTCATTTGATGTTGAGTAGCAGCAGGTCCGCGTCCTCACCGTTTTCATAGTAGTTTCGGCGGACCGATACCTTCTGGAAGCCAAACGAGCGGTAAAATTCCTGGGCCGCGGTATTCGTCGGCCGGACTTCGAGCGTCAGCGTGTTGACGCAAAGACTTCTCAGATAATCGAGCACATAATGCATCAGGAACGAACCGAGGCCTTCGCGTTGCCGCTCGGGAATGATGTAAATGTTGATGATCTGGGCGAGCGGCGGATCGATCCACAGACCGGCGTGGCCCAACAGATTCCCCGTGTCTTCCGTTTCCATGACGAAGTAATGGGCAAAAGGATTTTCCGCCA
>CAZFHR010000032.1:0-9861 GCA_964519115.1 uncultured Candidatus Izemoplasmatales bacterium | reverse complement strand
TGCGCAACTTGACGGACGAAATCGGCATTTCACCCGCTAAAGACTTGCGCATTTGCCCCGGAACGTTCTATAATGATGGCGTACCATGTCCTTTCCCAACAGGACGAATTTCCGAATTCAAGGAGGTTTCATCATGAAGAAAGCAGGTAAATGGTTGCTTGCGACCGCATTGACGGCCGTATTGGCATTTTCAATGATCAGCTGCGCCGCAAGCGACGGTCTTAACACATTTCTGCGGATTGCGTCCCGCGGCATCGAGACGGTCGCATCGCTTGATGACGTCGATGCGATCGACATGGCGGATCAGGCCCTCGACGACCTGGACGCCCAACTGGATCTTCAGGTAGCACTTTTGAACGTAAGCGTCGATCTGACACCGGCGGAAAAGGTTGCCATGATCCGGGCTCTGCGGTTAGAGATGCGTTTGACGCACGAAGCCATCGTCGCCCAGCGCGAAGCCCTGCGGGCCGCCCATACGGCGCTCAAGGTCGATGTCGCGGCGTTCCGCGAAGCCGGCGGCATTCTGAGCGAAGCCGACAAGGCCCGCGTCGCCGAACTGACGCAGGAACTGCGGACGATCGGCGCCTCGCTGCGCGATTCGATCGGACTGGCTTATCAGCAGATGCGGTCACTCCGTGGCAAATATCAACTCCAGAACCTCGATCTTGTGCTGCAGACGCATCAGGAGGTCCAGGCTGTCCTGACGCTCCGTCTTGCCAATCTCGAGCGTCTCAATGCCATTTTCGCCGAACTGTCGGGCATGATCGCCGACGGAGAGTAGACGATGAAGGTCAGGATCGAGGAAATCGCCAATCTCCCCGAAACCGAAATCGTCGTCCGTTGTCCGCATCGCGATGACGCCGTTGAACGCGTGCTTTCGACTTTAAGCATGTTCGAACAGGTGGTCGTCGGCAAGAAGGATGGCAGCAGCTATCGGCTCGCACCGGACAAGGTCTATTACTTCGAAAGCGTCGACGACAAGGTGTTCGCTTGCCTTGACCGAGAAGTCTACGAAACCGGGATGCGGCTATACGAAATTGAGAATCTCTTCCGTGGCACGTCGTTTCTGCGGGTCAACAAAAACACGATCGTCGACACCGCCAAGATCGTCAGTTTCCGTTCCACCCTGAACGGGCGGATGGAAGCGCGGCTGCGAAACGGCGAAGCGATCGAAGTGTCGCGTTCCTACGTCGCAACGATCAAATGGATGCTGGGAGGCGCCACGAAATGAAAAAATTCTGGAAGCTTTTTACCAACACCTTTTTCTTCACTGCGCTGGCATTTCTGATCGTCGCGGCCGGTGTCTGGCGGCGTCTCAACATCGAATTCGCTTATATCAAGCTCGCCTCCGGCGCCATCCTCGTCGCCCTGTTCCTGGCGGGAGGCATCGCTTTGTTCCGGCGGCAGAAGGGCAACGCTATTCTGAACACGGTCGGCGGGTTCCTCGTCATTCTGCCTTCGGTCGCCGTCATGCGCTTCGTCTTCACGATCGCGGTGTTCCGTTTCTGGTTTGTCGTATACCTGTTCGCGCTTCTCTGTGCCATCATCTATGCGGTGGCGGTCTGGTTCGTGAGCCGGAAAGCCAAACGCGAGGAAAAGGAATTGAACGCCATCCTCGAGGAGAGCCGCAAGCAAGAAAACGTCGAAGAACCGAATCGCCTTTAGAGGCGATTTTTCTTATCAGAAGTCCAGGAATGCTTTCATCACGCTTTGGGTGAAAAAAAACACCCGCCAGCGCTCAAACGATGATATAATAATAGCGTTGGCCCGATAGCTCAGCTGGACAGAGCAGCGGCTTCCTAAGCCGTCGGTCGAAGGTTCGAGTCCTTTTCGGGTCGCCACGCCATTCCGAGCCGTTCCTGCGAACGGCTTTTCTTTTTCGGACACTTAAATTCATCGATCGCGGCAAGGAAAAACGTTTGCATTTTCGTACGACGCTATGATATAATGATAGCGCTTGGCTCGATAGCTCAGCTGGATAGAGCAACGGATTCCGGATCCGTCGGTCGCAGGTTCGAATCCTGTTCGAGTCGCCATCTGCCTACAAACCGCCTTCATTGAGGCGGTTTTTTCTTGCTTTTTTCCGATTCTGGTTTCGGACGGCGGCTCCGAATGGTATAATTTTCATCGATGAACAGACGCGAGCCGACATTCCGACTCCCGATGGAGGTATTCCATGGATATTCCGAAATTGATCCGCGATCTCACGCTCACCGAGAAATGTTCACTCGTCGTCGGCCGCGACGCCTGGCACACCGTTGCCATACCGCGACTCGGAATTCCCGCGATCATGATGGCCGACGGTCCGACGGGACTGCGCAAACAACTGGATTCGGGAACCGGCGTCCAGGCGGCCGAAAGTTACCGTTCGGTGTGCTATCCGCCGGCAGCGACCGTCGCCGCCAGTTTCGACATCGAACTCGCTGAAGCAATGGGTTCGGCGATCGCCGACGAATGTCGGGCCAAGGACGTCCAGGTGCTCCTCGCTCCCGGCGTCAACATCAAGCGTAGTCCCCTCTGCGGCCGCAATTTCGAATATTATTCGGAAGATCCGCACCTGTCTGGCGAGATGGGGGCGGCGTTCATCCGCGGCGTCGAGAAGAAGAACGTCGGCGCCTGCGTAAAGCATTTTGCCCTCAACAATCAGGAATCCTTCCGGATGACATCGTCTTCGGTCTGTGACCGGCGCACCTTCCGGGAAATCTATACGCCGGCGTTTGCGCGCTGCGTGCAGGAAAATCCGGCGATGGTCATGTGTTCCTATAATCGCATTGATGGCGTCTATGCAGCAGAAAATCGTTTTCTTCTGCAGGACACGCTGCGATCGGAATTCGGATTCGAAAACGTCATCGTATCGGACTGGTCGGCCGTTTCCGACCGCGGCAAATCGATTTGCGCCGGTCTCGATCTGGAAATGCCCGGTCACGCCTATGCGGTCCGGAAACTGGAAAAAGACGTTACGAAGGGAATCGTGGCGATATCAGAACTCGACGCCTGCGTCAACGCGTCCTTTGCCTCGTCGACAAATACGGCGCCAATCCACTGGTCGATACCGATCTCGACGAGAATCACCGGAAAGCGCGGGAAATCGCGGCCGGTTCGATTGTCCTGTTGAAAAATGAAGACGCCATCCTGCCCCTGTCGGAGGACCAGACGATCGCCGTCGTCGGCAAGCTGGCGGAAACGCCGCGGTATCAGGGCGGCGGCTCGTCGCACGTCAATCCGTTTCGCGTCGATGCCTTTCTCGATTTCATGCCAGCTGGCGTTCTTTGGGAATATGCGGAAGGTTACCACCTCGAGGGTGATGGTTACGACCAGGTGCGCATCGACCAGGCGAAAGCCATCTGCCTGGGTAAGGCCAAAGTCATCCTCTTCGTCGGTCTGACCGATGAATACGAGTCGGAAGGGTATGACCGGACGCACTTGTCGCTCCCGTTCGGGCATGAAGAACTGATCCGTCAGGTCGCGGCCGTGAACGAAAACGTCGTCGTCGTCCTCCAGATCGGATCGCCCGTCACGATGCCTTGGATCCATCAGGTCAAAGGCGTCGTTAATGGCTATCTCGGCGGCGAAGCCGGTGCCGGCGCGATCGCTGACGTCCTTTATGGAAAAATCACGCCTTCGGGACGCTTGCCGGAAACATTCCCGCTTGATCCCGCCGATGCCCCCGGCGCCGGCCATTTCGCCGTCGGGAACGCCCGTGTCCTTTATCAGGAGTCAATCTATGTGGGCTACCGGTATTACGAGACCAAGCTGATTCCGGTCCTGTTTCCCTTCGGATATGGCCTTTCCTATACCGAATTTTCCTATGCGAACCTTGTTCTTTCCGGTGACTTGCTTACGGTTCCGGGAACGATCGAAGCCGCCATCGACGTCACGAATGTCGGTTCAGTCGGTGGTCGCGAAGTCATCCAGTGGTATGTCGAGAACGCCATCGGAGCAGTGTTCAGGCCAACGCGGGAACTGCGCGGTTTCGCGAAAATCAGTCTGAAACCCGGTGAAACGAAAACCGTTAAGCGCCGCTTCTCCGAAGCTGATTTTTCCTATTTCGATCCTGCCGCCGGACGATTTGTCGCAGCTCCCGGCGACTATCGGATCGTCCTTATGAAGAACGCCTCCGAAGCGATCGTTTCCATTGCTTTGACGATTCAGAATCCGGATGCACCCGCACCGGATCCGGCGCTGTTGCTTGCGACGAGTTACCTGCCGGCCAAAGGCCTGATCATGACGGCGGCGGATTTCGCGACGCTGCTCGGTCATGACCCGGGACCGGAATCCGAGCGCCGAAAACGGCCGTTCACGATGGACGACTGCCTTGATGATCTGAAGAAGACGCTGCTCGGACGGCTGCTTATCCATTTCGTGACCGTCGAAGCGAAGAAGGCGATTACCGGAACCGAACCGGCCTATCAGCGGATGGTCCTGAAATCGATGCTTGAGGTGCCACTCCGCAGCCTCGCCGTCCAAAGTGGCGGAAAACTCGGCATGCGCACCGCGCTCGCCATCATCGACTGGATCAACATCCGGCCGTTTGCCGTCCTGGCGCGGCTGTTCGGGAGGGATTGACATGAAACGTTCCTGGTATCGCGAAGGTGTCGTTTATCAGATCTATCCCCGCAGTTTCCAGGATGCCAACGGCGATGGCATCGGTGATCTGCAGGGTATCATCGCCCGCATCCCGCATCTCGTCGAACTCGGCGTCTCAATCGTCTGGCTTTCACCAGTCTATGCTTCTCCCAATGACGACAACGGCTACGACATTTCTGATTATCGCGCCATCATGGCAGAATTCGGCACGATGGCCGATCTTGAAGACCTAATCGCCGGGCTGCATGCCAATGGCATCAAGCTCGTGATGGATCTCGTCGTCAACCATACGTCAGACGAACATTCCTGGTTCGTCAAATCCGTCGCCCGGGAACCCGGATACGCCGATTTCTACCACTGGTCGCCCGTCAAGAAGAACTGGACATCGTTCTTCGGCGGCGAAGCCTGGACATGGAATGCCGAGCGCAAGGAATATTACCTCCATCTCTTTTCAAAAAAGCAACCAGATCTGAACTGGGAGAATCCCCAGGTCCGGGAAGAAGTGAAGGCGATCCTGAAGTTCTGGCTCGACAAGGGCGTTGATGGCTTCCGCTGCGACGTCATCAACCTGATCGCCAAGAAGGACGGTTTGCCCAATGGCAAGAAGCGTCTCATCCTGACCGGACGCGAACACTACATCTGCGATCCGAAACTCCACGGTTATCTGAGCGAACTTCGCGATGATGTTTTGTCGAAATACGATTGCTTCACCGTCGGCGAGACGGCTCTGATTTCGCCGGAAACCGCACTCGAATTCCTCACCGAAGACCGACGCGAACTCGACATGCTGTTTCAGTTCGACCATATGGCCGCCGACGGCTGGCTGGTGAAATGGTTCCGCCGCCGTTTCCACATGATCAACTTGAAAAAGCCGATGTCCAAGTGGGAGCTCGCACTCGACGGAAAAGGCTGGAACACGCTATATCTGGAAAATCATGACCAGGCGCGGAGCATCAACCGCTTCGGCGATCCGACCGATTGGAAAGAGTCGGCCAAGATGCTGGCGACAATGCTTTTCTTCCAGCAGGGAACGCCTTTCATCTATCAGGGCGAAGAAATCGGGATGCTGAATGCCGGTTTCACGGAACTGTCGCAGTATCGCGACATCGAAAGCAAGAACATCTACTCGATCGCGCGCCGGTTGCTAGGCTATTCGCACCGGAAAGCGATGCGGATGCTGGCCTATTCCTCCCGCGACAACGCCCGGACGCCGATGCAATGGGACGGCGGCGAAAACGCCGGCTTTTCAGCCGCAACGCCCTGGATCGAAGTCAATCCGAATCATGTCCAGATCAATGTCAAGACCGAAAAATCCGATCCGGATTCGGTGCTTGAATATTATAAAAAAATCATTTCGCTCCGAAAAAAATATGATATCATTGTATACGGCGACTATGCCAACATCGATTTTAGCAACCGCCGTCTCTATGCCTACGAACGCCGTCTGGACGGCGATTCCCTCATCGTTCTGTGCAATTTTTCGCGGCGCGATCTGCCGCTGAAACGGGTCCCCGATCTGAGCGGACACGCTTTGTTGCTACGGAACGTCGAAGGCCCCCTGGACGCGGTTCTGAAACCGTATGAAGCAAGAGTCTACCTTAAGAGGGTGAAATGAATGAAATTGACGAAATCAACGAAGAACCCGATTCTCTTGCCAAACCCCGCCAACGAATGGGAAAATCTCTGCGTTCTCAATCCCGCCGTGGTATACGATGAAACGCTCGGCGGATTTATCATGCTGTATCGCGCGGCCGGCGATACCGAGGAACATTACATCTACCTCGGGCTTGCGACTTCGCAAAACGGTGTCGACTTCACCCGTCAGTCCGATCAGCCGGTTCTTAAGCCGGATTATGACGGTGCCGACGGCGGCTGCGTCGAAGATCCCCGGCTCGTGAAGATGGGCGATTGGTATTATCTTACCTATGCTTCGCGGCCTTATGCGCCGGGAAGATACTGGTTGAACGCTCCCAAGCCTTGGTTCAACCCGCCCAAGGACGGACCGCGCTTCCTGGCCTGGAACAATTCGGTGACCTATCTTGCCATCACGCAGGATTTCCGGAAGTACAAGAAGCTGGGCCGGATGAGCGATTCGCGCGAAGACGACCGTGATGTCTATCTCTTCCCCGAACAAGTCGGTGGCAATTACGTCCGGCTTTCCCGGCCGATGTTTCGCTGCGGCACCGGCTATGTCAACGCCCAGCCGGCGATCTGGATCGCCTTTTCCGACGATCTGCTCGAATGGCCGGCGCCGACGCTTCTGATGCAAGGTGAAACGTGGTGGGAATCAAAAAAGATCGGCGGATCCTGTCCCCCGATCAAAACGCCGCACGGCTGGTTTCTCATCTACCATGGCGTGGCCAAAGCTGATGATTCCTATCGTGTTGGCGCTGTCTTGTTGGATCTCGACGATCCGCGCAAGGTGATCGCCCGGACGACGGAACCGATCATGGAGCCGGAACATCCGTATGAACAGACTGGTTTTTATAACGGCTGTGTCTTCCCGACCGGAAATGTCGTCAAAGACGGCATCCTGTACGTCTATTACGGCGCCGCGGACAAATACGTCTGCCTCGCCACCTGCGATTTCGCAGAACTGCTGCAGCATCTCGTCCATGATTGCAGGCGAAAATAAAAAAATGACCTTCGAAAAATTCCCGAAGGTCATTTCTTTTTGATGGCGAAGTATTTGCGGCCCAATTCGGTGAGTTTCCGGTCGATTCCTTCCTTGTCGGCGACATACCCTTCGGCATGGACGTCACTGTTGACGACGTAGAGTTCTTTGTAAGCCGCCGGTGAGAGATCGACCATTTTCCGCGAATCCGAGATCGGACAGACGCGATCGCCGGCGGAGTGGATGATCAGAAACGGCGTCTTTGCCTTCCGGACGGCCTTGAAGACGTTGACCGCGCCCAGGAAGAAACGGTGCAGCAGGAACGTGATGAGGGAAACACCGGGAAGGAAAAGACATAGGATCTTCGGTTTGGCGGCATGACGGAACACGGCGCCGACCGACGAAAACGGGGAATCGGCGACGATCAGTTTGACGTTTTGCGGCATCTCGCCGGCGCTGGCGAGAAGAACGGTCGCCGCGCCCATCGAGACGCCATGCAGCAGAAGGGAGTCGGTGGCGCCATAGATACGGAGAACATAGTTGATCCATTTTTTCAGGTCGTATTTCTCATAATGGCCAAAACTTGAGAACGCACCGCCGGAGAGGCCGTGAGCGCGCGCATCGGGAAGGAGAATCCGGAATCCGAGATTGCTGTAGGTCATGGCGAGGATCGCCAGATCGGAATTGACGGAACGGAATCCGTGGCAAAGGATGACGGTATTCGTCGATTTCGGATCACTTGAAGGAATATAGACGGCGGAAAGGCGGACATTATCGTAGGCCTTGATCGTCACTGTTTCCTTATGGGCAGCCCGATACCACTCCCAGGCCGGCTTGAAAAACGGTTTCTCGTGATCGACGAGCCCGTCGGAATTCTTACTGCCGTTTTTGATGAATCCGCGATAGACGAGATACGAGGCGAACAGATAAGGAGCGATCACGGCTAACGCGATCAGCAGATATTCCAACCAGTCCATGTTTGACCACCATCCGCATTCCATTGTAGCATGCCGGGACAGATTTGGCCATACCCGGGATGAAAAACGGTCCGGGACGCTTGGGCGGGAGCCAAGGTAGCAAGATGTAACGCTTTCCAACACTTAGTGTTGACAACAAGGGTGCAAAAAAGGACAAATGATAGTATAATAAGGATCGGGTGATGCAAATGATCAACTTCGGAGTTTTAGGTGCCGGAAAGATCGCGCATCGATTCTGTCAGGCGATGAACGGCATCAACGAGAACCTTCATGCCATCGCTTCCCGCGATATCGAGCGGGCGGCGCGTTTCGTCACGAACTACGGCTTCGCGAAAGCCTATGGGACATACGCGGAATTGATATCTGATCCCGATATCGGCTGCATCTATGTCGCGACGCCGCACGGACTGCACTTCGAGCACGTCAAGATGTGCCTGGAAGCGGGAAAGCACGTGCTCTGTGAAAAAGCCTTCGCGCTCAACCGCGGGCAGGCGGAAACGCTGTTCCGGATTGCCCGGGCGAAGGGCCTCTTCGTCATGGAAGCGATGTGGACCCGGTTCCTGCCGGCGATTCTTGAAGTGAAACGGCTCGTGGACGCCGGCGAAATCGGCGACATCATCGAAATCGATGCCGATTTCTGTTTCGAAAGCGGTGCGGATTCCTCCGATCGGCTGTTCGATCCGGCACTCGGCGGCGGCGCCCTCCTTGACGTCGGCATCTACCCGCTGACGCTCGTCAACCTGTTTCTTGGCATCCCCGATAATTTCGACGCGGAAGTCACGATGGGACCGACGGGTGTGGACGTCACCGAAAAGATCACTTATTTCTATCCCCACGCCTTCGCGGTTATGAACGCCTCGATCGTCGAAGACCGGGCCAAGGAAGCCTATATCTACGGAACCAAAGGTTATGTCCACCTCCCCAACTTCTGGTCGACGGAAGTGGCGACCGTCTACAACAACAATCACAAGATCGTCCGCGAAATCGCCGTCAAGCACATCGTCAACGGCATGGAATATGAGATTTTCGAAACGATCAAATGCATCCGGCGGAAAGCGGTCGAAAGCGCCCTCTGTCCGCATGAAACGACCATCGAAATCCTGCGTCAGACCGATGAATTGCGCAAGTCCTGGAATTTCCGTTATCCCGGTGAGGAATGAGCGATTTTTCTTGACTTGACCCGGAGCATACTGTATAATCATTCCGTATGAAACGCATACCGCTCGGAACTGGTCGCAAACACGCTTCGGCGTTACCACGATGGCGAGTCTTAAGGAACAAGAGGAGGTGCAGGAATGTACGCTGTGATTGAAACTGGTGGCAAGCAAGTACGTGTCGAAGTCGGACAGGAAATCTACGTTGAAAAACTGGAAGTGGAAGTCGATTCGACTTTCACGTTCGACAAAGTTCTGTTGGTCGGTGGCGAAAAAATCAAGATCGGCAAGCCTTATGTCAAGGGTGCCGAAGTCAAAGCCGTCGTCAACAAACACGGAAAAGGTTCGAAGATCATCGTCTTCAAATACGAACCGAAAAAACACTACCATAAGAAAAACGGCCATCGTCAACCCTATACGAAGCTGACGATTTCGGAAATCAACCTATAAGCATCACACACACTGGAGGTGTAATTCATGATCTTGAAAGAATATATAACCGAATGCGAAGCTTCAAAAAAGGGAGACA
>CAZFHR010000031.1:0-9991 GCA_964519115.1 uncultured Candidatus Izemoplasmatales bacterium | reverse complement strand
AAAATCGGCCTGCTCGCCAACGCCGTGGCCTTGCCGATTCTCCTTGAACTGAATGGCGCTTTCAACTTCACCGGCATTCCGGCGAACCTGGTATTCGTTCTGTTCGTTGAAAAAGCAGCGATGCCGCTTTCGTTTTTCACCTTGTTCGTGCCGCCGGCCGAACCGTTGCTTGATCTTGCCGGTAGCTGGTTTGCCACGGCCATCCGGACCGTATCCGCGTATCCGCTGCTTTGGCAAGTCAACTTTGCTAGCGAAGCGGCCAAAACCGCCTACTGGACCATGGCTTTCTGGGCTTTGATTCGCCTTTCCCGCCATCGCCGGATCATCATGCCTTGCGCGCTCGCCGTTCTCATCGCTTTCCTCGGCCAGGCTTTTCCAGAGTTGCCGGGAGTCACGACGGTCCAAGTGTTCGACGTCGGCCAGGGAGATGCCATTTATCTGTCAGACGGAAACTGCCGGATGCTGATCGACACCGGACCCGCTGACGACTATGATCAGATTTTCCGATATTTTCAAAGAGAAAACATCCGCTCGCTTGATTGGGTCGTGTTGACCCATGGCCACGATGATCACATCGGGGAAATCGCCGATCTCGACCGGTCGTTGTCCATTTCCCAGATCGGCGCTGCAGCCGATCTCTGCCCCGCCTGTCAGGCGAACAAACGCTTGCTCGCAGCTGGCAACGAAATCGTCTGCGGGTCGTTGTCCTTTGTGGTTTTGGCAGCTGGCGATCCGGCGGAAAATGACGGATCGATCGTATTGTATGGCACGGTCGGCAGCGATCGGTGGCTGCTGATGGGGGATGCGGAAGCGGCTGGCGAAGCAAATTTCGTCATTCCGGCCGCCGACGTCATCAAAATCGGACATCACGGCAGCGTGACGTCCACGACCGCCGCATTCCTCACCGTCACCGCACCTGACATCGCCGTGATTTCGGTCGGCCGGACGAACCGGTACGGTCATCCTGATGCTTCCGTCCTAGCCGCGATTGGCGCTTCGGGTGCTGAAATTTATCGTACTGACCAGATGGGAACGATTACTTTCACCTATCCACCCGGGGGCGGCAGGATCATTTCTAAACGAAGCGAGGATGATCTGTTCGAAAACGTCGTATCCCGGATCCTCGACATCGAATTACCGCTTTCCGTAACAGGCGCGGCATGTTATAATGGGGACGGTGATGACGATGAACGGCATGCTTTATCTGTTTTACGGATCGGATCGGAATCCGATCAAAACACGTACCGAAGCCTTGTTGGCAGAAACAGGGATTGCACCCTTCGACGCCGAGACTTTCGACATGGAGGAAACTACTGTCGATGGCGCAGTCATCGCCGCGATGACGATCCCCTTCCTGTCCGAGCGGAAGGCCGTGATCCTCCGGAACGCCTATTTTTTCACGGCCGCTCCCAAACCGGCGAAAGAACCGGAGCATCATCTGGAACGGCTGACCGAATATCTGGACCATCCGAACCCGACGACTGTCTTCATCGTTCAGGTGAATGCTGAAAAACTGGATACGCGCAAAGCCCTTTACCGGGCATTCGCCGAACGCGCGACGATAAGTGAATGCGCACCGACCCGGAAAGAAGACGTCTACGGATCCGTTCGCACCGAACTGGCGGCGGCGGGGTTGGCGATCGATGCCGACGCACTCGAGGAATTCATCATCCGCACGCGGGACGATCCGGGAACGACCAGAAACGAATTGGACAAATTGATGCTTTTCGCCCAAGGGAAAAAATCGATCGACGCGGCGATGGTCCGGGCGGTCACGACGAAGAATCTCGAAGACAATGTATTCGATCTCGTCAATGCCTATCTGGCGAAAGACGCCTGGTCGGTAACGACGGTGTTTCAGGACATTATGCGGGCGGGCGTCGATCCGGCCGGCATCGTCGGCCTCGTCGCGGGCAAATTCCAGGAAATCCTGTACACGAAGGAACTGCTCCGAACAGGTTCCCGCTTCGATGATGTGATGAAATACTTCAGTGCATCGAAAGGAAGGACCTATTACATCATGAAAAACGCCAACGAACAAGGGGATGCCTATGTCATCGACCGTCTTGCCAAACTGGCGACCCTCGATTTTCAGATGAAAAGCGGCACGATTGACAAACGCGTCGGCCTTGAAACCTTTCTTTACCAATTCGATTGAAACGAAGCCGGAAGGCTTTTTTCTATAAACGAAAAAAAGCCGCCGAAGCCGGCGGCCGATGGTCGATCAGGATCTCAAAAAAGCATCCGTCCTTTTGACGGGACGAAATGAATCGGGATCAGTTTAGGGAATTGACGCGAGCTGACAAACGCGATTTTTCGCGGGAAGCGAAATTGCGTTGATGAATACCCTTCACAATCGATTTGTCGAGTTTCTTGTATGCAAGACTCAGTGCTTCCGCGGCGGCCGCTTTATCTTTGTTCTCGACGGCGATTTCGACGTTCTTCATCGCGGTTTTGAGCGAAGTCTTGAATGAAGCATTGGCCACGCGTTTCTTTTCACTGGTTAGAATGGATTTTTTCGACGATTTGATATTTGCCATGTGTGTCACCTCCATCGATATTAGCGTTCTTATTGTATCAAATCCCGGGGTAAAATGCAAGAACGACTTTCAAGAATATTTTCTGGCTCTGTCGGGCGCCGTTTTGCCGAAATATACGGTATTTATCCGGAGAAATGTGTTATAATGTTTTGTTGAAGAATATGCGGAACGCATTCTCACGGGGGTCTCGGGGATGGCGAACGAGTACAATCACGATTACAAACATTATTTTCAGGACCTATGTGACCGGCTTTCCTATAACTGCGTCGTTTTCCTCAAGGAGAGCGGCCGCGTTTTAGCATATAAGACCCTTCGACCGGAAGGTGGAACGATACCGCAGACCGGATCGATCAACATCGCCTATGATACGATTTCGAGCGATCATTCCCGCGTTTTTTATGGCTTGAACCTGACACTCGACAATCGGGTGATGATTTGCAGCGGATCGGTGAACGTGATTGACGTCGACGGGGACGAGGTCATCGTCGTCTTCTTTGAATCACGGATTTCGAGTTTCCGTGACAATCAGTTACCCCGGATCCTCTGGAAGAACGCCAATGGGACGTATCTGGGACACAGTGATTACGTGCCATACGAAAACGACCTCAAGCAATCCATGGTTGGGAAGACAGACGAGGAATTGTTCACGCGGGAATTCATGAATGAACAGATCATCCATAGCGACCGTGCCATCCTTGAAAAGGAAGTTTGTTTCTGGGACATGATGGGCAAAATCAAGATGAATGCCTTCACTTCCTTGGTCAAACTCGAAAAATTTCCTTTCTATACCGTCGCCAACAAGCTCGCCGGGATCATCGTCATTTATTGGCCGATCAACCAGACGGCAGGATCTTTCGCTTTTGACGACGACGATTCCCGATCCGATCTGCAGACGCTCGTCAACCGCGCCCTTTCCGACGCCAACGTCTACTTGATGGTCACCAATGTCGAGAATGAACCGAAAATCGAGTATTACAGCGACAATCTTACGCGGCTCGGATATGATTTCGAGTTGTTCATCGATGGCCGGATGACGCTGAAAGATGTCATCTATCCTGCTGATCTCGACCGTTACCTGGCCGATGTCAAAGATATCCTGTATTCCCGTCGCGAGCCTTATTCGACGACGATCCGCCTATTGAACGCTAACCGGGAAATCGTATGGACCCGGATCTCGATGACACCGCATATCAACAAGGAAAATCGAATCAATCGCATCGCCCTGATCATCCAATTCCTTGAACAGTATCAGGATCTTGGCCCAAACTATCAAAGATTGCTTGCCATCGCCAACCGCACCTATATGGTCTTCACCGTGCGCAAAGCGAACGACCCCTATCATTTCGAACTGATGACCGACAACATCAACCAATTCGGCTACGATGCGCAGGAGTTCCTGCTACGTCAGATGCAGTTCAAAGAATTGATCCATCCGGATGATTTTCCGGGTTATGAACAGGAAATCGAACATCTCATCTCCGAGAAAAACCACCATGCGCTGATCGAATATCGGATCGGAACGAGAAAGAAACAATACTACTGGGTCAAGGAAAACCTCTATCTCATCGCCATCGGTGGCATCGATTATCTCGAATCCTCGATCGTCAACGTGACATCGACGAAGAACGCCGTCGAGACCCTGCGTACACTCGGCCT
Organism: uncultured Candidatus Izemoplasmatales bacterium; assembly: GCA_964519115.1. Lineage (GTDB taxonomy): Bacteria > Bacillota_I > Bacilli_A > Izemoplasmatales > Hujiaoplasmataceae > UBA12489. The sequence continues at coordinate 5,795 of CAZFHR010000031.1, read as the reverse complement.
GGCGCCAAGCGACAAACATACGCCGGAATTCAATTTCGCCACCATCCAACGCTTCGCCGATCTTGATCGGGTCATTTCGGCGTTTTCGCGCGCCAGCGGCGTCGGCGCCCTCGTTGTCAACAATTCGGGATTCATCCAGATGGTCGATCCGAATGCCGCCAAAGCCTGGGAAATCATCCGCGAAAGCCTCGGGGGATTCGACTCGTTTGCGGCAAATCGCGAACTAAAAACGAAATACGCCGATCTCGCCCTCAGCGTCCATCCCATCGAAAAGAACGGCAATCGGATTGGCACGCTCCTGCTTTACGGCCGTATTGCCGGCAAGCAGGGCGGCGCTCTACTCCATAACGACCTCGGCCTGTTCCCGCCGGTATCGGAAAAACAGATGGAAAGCCTCGGCCGATACGCCGGAATCATCGCGACCAACATCGCCTTCATGATCGATACGGCCGCCCTAGCGACGCTTCACGTCCAAACTTCGGTACAATCCGAGGGCGTTGCGACGCGCCAAGAGCGGGGTAGAGAAGTGTTCTTCGATGTGTTGGAAATTGCCATGACCTGCACGGATATCAACGAATGTTTCCGCCGGATGATGCCCATCGTCGGCCCGGCACTGATGCTCTCCCGGGCATCGCTGTCGGCATTCACGGACGCCTTTTCTGTCTTCCATGTCGTCGAAGAATGGAATGACGCCATCGTCGCCGAAGGGAAGTCAACGTCAGAAAACATTGACCGCCAGACCTCAGCCCTTGCGGACTGGAATCCAGATGCAAACGACATTTTCGTCGTCAACACGCCGGACCTCGTATCAGATCCAAACGGGACCCGGGAATACGCCAAAGCGTTCGTCACCGTGCGGGTTCAAAACCTGGGGCAAGACTCCGGGTTCCTCACGTTCATCGACAATCATTCGCGCCGGATCTGGAATCCCGATGAGATCGAACTCATTCAGGATCTCAGCCGCATGCTGAATTCGGTTTTCGCCCCGACGGTTCTTTCGGCGCCGACGAAAACGACCAAACTCGATTTTATCCGCATCCTCAATTCGCTGCCCAACGCCGTCGCGATCGTTAAGGCGGATACGGCATCCATCCTCTACGCCAACGGCATCTTCACGAATCTGTTTTTGGAACGTGATGCCGCCTCCGAAATTTCCGATGAAGTGAAAGGGGACGAATACGTCAAATCCCTGCTTGCGGTCGAAACGACCGCCAACGCCGCCAAGGAAATCTACCTGCGGGAAATCGACCGCTGGTTCCTCGTGAACCGGTCAGCCGTCAATTTCAACGAGATCAACGATGCCGAAATGGTGATCTTGACGGACATCACGACCAACAAGAAAACGCAGGAAACGATTTCCTCGCTCGCCTTTACCGATGTTCTGACCGGCTTGCCGAATCGATCCAAATTCGAAATCGACTTGCGCAAGACCTATGAAATGAATTCCGCAATGTATACGAATTCCTTCATCGGGATTCTGAACATCGACAATTTCAAACTCATCAACAACATGTACAGCTATTCCTTCGGCGACTCGTTGCTGAAGACGCTGACGATCCATCTGAACAAGATTCCGGAAATCCGCGACAAAATCTATCGATTCGGCGGCGACGAATTCGCCTTTCTGGTCAAAAACCTCTATGGCGAACAAGTCTACGAAGTCGCCCATAAAGTGATGCGGATCTTCGATACGCCGTTTTACATCGATGGCTATGAAACAGCATGTACGGTATCGCTTGGCATCGCTTTCCTGAACGACACGAACAAGGATCCCAACGATCTGATCCGCAAGGCGAATCTCTCGCTTGCCGACGCGAAAGCATCCGGTAAGAACAAGTTCATCCTCTATGACATCAGCCTCCAGAAGTTCGAAGAGGACACCGTCAGCATCGAACGGGCGCTGAAAACCGCCGTCGACGACGGGTGCGGAGAATTCAAAGTCTATTTCCAGCCGATCATCGACGCCAAAACCGGGAAGATCATCGCGGCGGAAGCGCTCGTCCGCTGGTTTTCGCCCGAATACGGCTTCGTCAGTCCCGTCAAATTCATTCCGATCGCCGAACAGACCGGTCTCATCATCCCGCTTGGAAAATACATCCTGAACACCGCCGTCAAGGAAGCGAAAAAGTGGCTCGATTACGGCCGTGACATTGCCGTCTCCGTCAATTTCTCCGTCATCCAGACGCTCCAGACGGATCTGGTCCAGACCATTCTCAAGGCACTACAGATGTACAAATTGCCAGCGCGGAATCTCCTTTTTGAAATCACCGAGAGCCTCGCGATCAACGACGTGAACAAGGTGATCGAAATCCTGACTTCGGTCAAGCAGATCGGCGTCAAGATCGCGATGGATGATTTCGGTACCGGGTATTCGTCGCTCAACCACCTGCGGCGGATGCCGCTGGATTACGTCAAGATCGACCGCAGTTTCATTTTCAACATCGAATTCGATCCGTATACCGTGTCGTTCGTCGACACGATTGCCAAATTCTGTCATATGAAAGGTACCAAGATCTGTTGTGAGGGTGTCGAGAACGAAACCCAGAAAAACCTGCTTAAAAGCGTGAACGCCGACAGTCTGCAGGGCTACCTCTTTGGCAAGCCCGCCCCGGCGGAAGAATTCTGGAAACGCCTCCTGGCCGACTGATTTTTGGCTTGCGGCGTTCCTTGGAAAGGAGCGATGCGGATGTATGTCATCGAAACGGCCGGATATTCACCGGACGACATCGTAAAGAACGGCAACCAGTTCACCGTCGCAAACGGTCTCTTCGGTTATCGCGGCACGTTGGAAGAGTATCGCGCCGAAGATCTCGTCGGTCTGACAATGGGCGGCGTCCATCATCGCCGTCGCGACGGATTCGAAGAACCGGTGGCTTTTTTCAATCCGCTTTTCACTTATCTGAAGATCGCTGGTCAGATTCTTCATCCGCGCCTTGTTCCCCCCGAAAAGCATCTTCAGGGGCTGAATATGGAGATCGGACTGCATTACCGCAAGACGCTTTTCCAGATCGAAGGCGCCGACGTGTTCGTCGAATCCGAACGATTTCTCTCATCTGTCGAGAAAAGCCTGCTTGCCTTCCGCTATCGTTTTACGGTGTCGAAATCGCTGGATATCGAACTTTTCACCGGCATTGACACGAAAGTATACGACTGCCGCGGACCCCATCTCGATTATCCGCGCTACAGTTCCTGGGAAGGCATCCACACGGCAATGGCGCCGGTTCTCGATGGCGGCGGTTACATCGCCGTCAGCGAAACGGCCGAACTGACGGTCAAATGCGAATATGACGCGGTCATGATCGATAACCAGCCGTTACGGCGATATCGTTTCCGCGTTACCCCGAATCAACCCGTAACTTTGTACAAATACGCCGCCGTCGCCTATGGCCGGGAAGACCCGGCAGCCGTAGCCGTGGATACGGTCGTGCGGGCCCGGCAGAAGACCTACGAACTTCTCTATAAAGAAAATGGGGATGCCTGGAAAAATCTTTGGAAGACCGCCGACGTCCTGCTTCCAAACAGCCCGAAACTCCAACTCGCGATGCGCACATCGATTTTTCACATGCTTGGCAATCGTCCGGCAACCGGCGGACAGTCGGTTCCGGTCCGCGGCCTTGGCTGCCAGGGCATGCAGGGATCCGTTTCCTGGGATACCGAGCTGTGTCTGCTGCCGTTTTATCTGAACATCGATAGCCTCGCCGCCCGTAACCTTCTCCTTTACCGCATCCGGACCCTGCCCGGCGCCCGCGCCAAGGCGGCAGCCATCGGCTGCAAAGGTGCTTTCTTTGCGATGCAGAGCCTTGCGGACGGGGCCGAAGCCATCGTTTCGGAAAGCGAAGCCGCAACGGGAGCCGATCGGGAACGGATCGCCGCGATGTCGATTTTTACGTCCGGTGTCATCGCTCACGCCCTGATGACCTATTTCGAGCGCACCCGCGACTATGACATCATGACCGCCGGTGGACTCGCGCTCCTCATCGAATGCGCGCACTTCTACGCGACGCGCATTGTTTTTGATCCCGAACGTCACCGTAGCCTCGCCAAAACGGTTGCCGGACCTGACGAATACCATGTCGGCATCGACGACAATGCCCTCATCAACCGGCTCGTCGCCTTCACATTCGAAACGGCGATTGAAACATGGAAAACGATGAAACAACGCGATCCGGCCTTCGTCAGGCAGCTCTTCGAAGCGAATGGATACACCGAAGCAATCGACGCGATCAAGGCCGCGATGGCTTCACTCGCCACGATCCGGATTGGTCCGGATTTCCTGATCGAACAGTTCGCCGGATATCACGGACTGGAAGATCTTTCGATCAAAGACGTCAAGAAACGGATGGAACGTCCCAACGAATACCTTGGTGGTCCGAACGGCATCGCCACGATGACAAAGCTCATCAAACAAGCGGATGTCGTCATGTTGCTGGCGCTGTTCGAAGATGAGTTTTCGCGGGCGGTTAAGAACGCCAACCTGCAGTATTACGAACCGCGGACCGAACGCGGTACGCCGTTATCCGGCGCGATGCATGTCCTGGTCGCGGCGGCGATCGGGAAATGCGAATCGGTCGCTCATTATTTCCAGAAGAGCCTATTTGCCAACGCGACGTTCGAAGGCCGGCAATTCGTCGACAATCTCTTCGTCGGCGGCACTTACCCGACCGCTGCCGGCGCGGCCTATCTTTCCGCCGTCTACGGATTCTGCGGCATGCGGCATAAAAACGGCTTCATGATCTGCGATGCCCGCCTCCCCGATGCGATCACGGACATCAGTTTCAAAGTCGTCAATTTCGCCAACGTCGCCACCGTGTCGGTGAAGCCGTCGGGCGGAAAAATCGCATGGGAGAAACACCTCTGAACCTGCAGGGCTTCGGGCTATGTCCGGAGCTTTTTCTTTGCCTCTGGGCACGGGTGATGCCGGCCTGGTTGGAGAAAGGCAACATTACCAACCTTTTAGCAGTATTGTGATATGGTAAAACGCTTTCGCAGAAACTATAATAAAATTGACTATTGGCCTGGAGGGTATTTTATGCGCATGAAGAAAAGTTCCATCCGGACGGGTTTGACTGTCCGCCGCTTCCTGACGGTCGCCGCCGTCCTGACGACGGTGTTTTTGACCGCCTGCGCCGGCGACCCGACAGGAACGACGACGGGAACGGCGGCCACCAGCACGACGCAACCGGGAACGACGATCACGACCGGAACGCCGACGACGACCACGACCGAAGAAATCACGGCGAACACCCAGGTCGTCCTGTATGACGGCCCGGCGATCCTGACCAGTTCGGATGTCGTCGACATTTTCGTCGAAGGCCGGGAAGTCTTTGTTTATGAAACCCTCGTCAACTATGGCCGGACTTTCACCTATACCCCCGTGGAAACGACCGTGCCGGTCGCTATCTGGGATTTTGAAGGATCGATCACCGTGACGATCGTCGTCACCGGCGACGTCGAAGTCACATCGGCGAAAGTCACGCCGCAGGTCTATGGCATCACGCCGACGGTGAGCGGCGGCGACACGATCACCTTCACCCTCGAATATCCGGGCAGTTATACGGTCGAATACAACGACGACTACCATAACGCCGTCCACCTGTTCACCAATACGATCGAAGAAGCGACCTACGATCCGGAAAATCTTCCGGAAGACGTCATCTACATCGGGCCCGGCGTCTACAAAGCCGACAGCATCCCCGTCGCCAGCAATCAGACCATCTACATCGCCGGCGGTGCCGTCGTCTATGGCAAGATCCGCACGGAAAACCTGGAAAACATCACGATCACCGGCCGCGGCA
>CAZFHR010000030.1:0-10077 GCA_964519115.1 uncultured Candidatus Izemoplasmatales bacterium | reverse complement strand
GCTACAACGTTGAGGAGACCACGCCTTTCGACATGTTTCCACAGACGGCTCACGTCGAATCGGCGACGCTGCTGACGCTCAAAGTCTAATCGGGGATACGCGGGACGCAAGTCACATTCAGGCTTTTCCTGAAAAGCGGCTCAGATTTCCAGCGATGATTTTTCGTGTCAGTTCAAGATTGGATAAAACGACACGCCTCGGCGATGTCGTCTTCGGAATGACCATATCCGCCCTTACGGGGAAGGCGCAAAGTTTTTTATCCGTTGGGAAACGAGGAATGATCGTATGAATCTGCACGCTTTCAACGCCGGATGCAACATCGTCGGCTTCAGGAAGAACGATATCAAATACGGCATGTGCTGCGCTTGGGCGCAAATGTTGGATTATGACCGTCTCGGCATGCTGATCGGGGCGCAAAGCGTTACCGGCAGCGTCTTGGAACCGGGCGACCAGATCGGTGTCAGCGGGCTTGCCACAGGCCAAGAGAATATCGCCAGAAGGCTCGGAGAAGGGCACAGCGACCAGACGGACAAATTTTCCGGCATCGCGTTCGACTGCGTCGGTTCGGCGATTTTGATCGCCGGCGCCCGGACGCGCATGGTATGCGAAGTCGTCGAAGTGATGCGCTTTGCCGACGTCGAAGCTGATCGATATGTCGTCATGAAAGTTCTATCCTACGAGCAAAACGAAAGCACCCCCTTCCTCTTTGCCTATTTTGAATAAAAAATTCCATAAGGATACGGACTTGCCAATGTTCGTTTATCATGATAAAATGCATGTAGAACCATGATCTGAATACGCCATCCTTTGAGGTGTTCGTCATGACCAAAAAACCGGATTTCGATCTATTGATGCAGTATATCCAATCGACTCAGGATCTCTTTTTTCTGGTTGATTCAGATGGCACGATCTGCGATTTTCAGGCTGATCCGAATTCCGATGTTTATAGCGACCCGACCCTGGCCATTGGGAAGAAAATCCGCGACGTCATGCCTTCGGCGACGGCGGATGCCATCATGGATGGATTACAGGAATCCATCCGATCGGGGAAACGGGTTCGGATTGAATATGATCTGGAAATGCCTTATGGAATCCGGCATTATGAATGCCGATGCCGGCCTTTGCCAGACAAAAAACAAGCGATCGCCGTCATTCGCGACTTCACCGACACGAATCAGGCCTTCCTTACCCTCGCGAGGAGCGAACGCAGTTTCCGCGATCTGATCGAAAAGGCACCCTTCCCGGTCATGATCGTACGCACGCGGGACGGCACGATCCGGCTGGCGAATCGCTGGGCCGTCAACCGATACGGATACATGACAAAGAAGATCATCGGCACGCCTATCGCCCATATGTACCAAAAACCGGAAGACCGAATCAATCTTCTGGCGAAGCTGAAAAAGAATGGTTCGGTAAGCAATTATGAAATCTGCATGGTCGACAACGAAGGTAATCCGTTCTGGTCCGTCGTTTCGGCGGCCATGGTCGATTTTGAAGGCGAGTCGGCGACCCTGCTGGCCGTCAACGACATTTCGAAGCAGAAAGCGATCGATGATCTCGTCCGGAAAAGCGAAGAAAAATACCGGATGTTGACGGAGTTCGGTTCCGATACGGTATGGATTTACAACGTTACCCAGGAACGCAACACCTATGTGAGTCCAGCCGTCTTCCAAACGCGCGGTTACACGCCAGAAGAAGCGATGTCGCAGACTCTAGAAGAATCTGTTTGTCCGGCATCGCTTGGACTCGTGCGCAAGAAGATCAAGGAATGCATCGCCGCGTATCAAGCCGGCGAAACTGACGATAACGGCTACATCTTCGAAATCCAGCAACCCTGCAAGAACGGCACGACGGTGTGGGTCGAAACGGCCACCCGTATTCGCCGCAACGAAACCAATGAATTTGAAATCATCGGCGTCAGCCGGAACATCGAAAACCGAAAACGCGTCGAAGCAGAAGTGCTCTATCTGAGTTACAATGACCAACTGACTGGATTATACAACCGCCGTTTCTTCGTGGAAAATCACGACAAGATGAACACGACGGTCAATTTACCGCTCACGCTGGTGTTCGCCGACGTCAACGGCTTGAAGTTCACGAATGACGTCTTTGGTCATGCGGCCGGGGATCAACTGCTCGTTTCCTTCGCCGAAATCCTGAAACAGGCCGTCCATAGCGATGACATAATCGCCCGCGTCGGCGGCGACGAATTCATCATCGTGTTGCCCCGGACCAGCGAATCGCGCGGACGCGCTTGGCTGGCCGAACTGGAATCCCGCATTTCCAATGGTACGACGGATCACGGACTGCTGTCAGTATCCCTTGGAATGAAGACAAAACACCGCATCGACGAAAAATTCGATGAGATCTACAAGTGTGCGGAAGACATGATGTATCGCCAGAAAGCCTTTGACCGGCAGCGCTTCAAAAACGACCTTCTCTATCGGATCAAACACGAATTGTTCTCAACGGATTCCATGGAACGTGAACATTCGGAACGGGTCGCAAAACTGACTCGACAAACCGGCCAGGCACTTCACCTGAACGCCATCGAACTGGAAGAACTGGAACTCGCCGGCGCCCTCCACGACATCGGCAAGATTAGTATTGATCCAGCCATCCTGAAAAAACCGGGACCACTGACGCCGCCAGAGCGGGAAGAGATCGAACGGCATCCGGAAATCGGCTATCGCATCCTGGAAACCGTCGAAATCTTCTCCGGCGTGGGGAAAGCCATCCTGCATCATCACGAACGGATCGATGGAAACGGCTATCCGCAACGCTTGAAACATAATGAAATCCCGCTCAAATCACGGATCATCGCCGTTGCCGAAGCCTACGACGACATGACCCGGGCGCGGCCCTACCACGAAGCCAAAACGACGGCCGAAGCGGTTCGGGAATTGAAGAAGAATGCCGGAACCCAATTTGACATCGACGTGGTGAAAGCCTTCGTCGAAGAAGTCTTGGGCGGTGTACCTGAACGATGACAACATTTACGCATTGCCCTTCCCTACCCGGGGAAGGGCTTTGCAAAATCTCATGATGACGAGGTCAAACCCCATGAAAATCTTCATCGAACCGCGCATGATCACGTTAAAGCACGGCGACCAGCTTCGCGAACGGTTTCCCAAGATCGCCTTCACGGCCGATCCGGAAGATGGCGAAAACGTCGATGCTTTGTTCTGCCATCCATCCTACGCGATCAAGGAAAATCTTGACCGCTATCCGTCCCTCTCCTGGGTTCAGATCATGATGGCGGGATTCAATACCGCCGACCTGCGGGAACTCTTCCGCCGCGGCATCACCGTCACGAACATGAAGGACATTTTCCATCTGTCGGTCGCCGAAGACGTCTTCACGAAGATTTTGGCAATCAACCGGAACGTGCGTCACTATTTTGAAATGATGCATTCCGGAACCTGGGAACCGATTCGCCATGAGCCGGAAATCTATGGATCTTTAGTCGGAATCCTGGGGGCCGGATCGATTGGTAGCGCCGTCGCCACGCGCATGAAATCCTTTGGCGCCCAGACAATCGGCTGGCGGCGGAAAAACGCCCCATCCGGAGGTTTCGATGAAATCGTCACCGGTCGCTATGGATTGGAAAAAGTGATGGCGGAAAGCGACTATGTCGTAATCACTCTGCCGCTCAGCGAAGAAACCGATCATTTGATCGGGGCGCGGGAAATCGACCTGATGAAACCAAATGCGGTTATCATCAACGTCGGACGGGGCGAAGTCCTCGATCAGGAGGCGCTCGTCGAAGCGTTGCGTCATGGCAAGATCCGTGGCGCCGGTCTTGATGTTACCACGCCCGAACCCCTGCCGGCCGATCATCCGCTCTGGCATCTCCCCGGCGTTTTCATCACCCCGCATAACGCTTCTTCCAGCCCCTTCGTCTGGCCTCGGATCGTGGCCGTTTTGGAACAGAACATCGCCTTGCGCCTGGCCGGTAAAACGCTCGTAAACATCGTCGAAGAATAATCGGCTTATTTCATCACCCGAAATCCATTTACATTTTTAGCCAGATACGTTACAATACAATAAAAAGTCGTATATGTTTGATGATATGGTTCAAACGTTTCTACGCCGCACCGCAAATGCAGGCACTACGGCATCCACAACACCGCCGGCGATTCCGCCGCGGTTTTCGAGGCATGCCCCAGAATTGGCGGCATGTTTTTTTTCAATGAATAATGCATTGATCCAAGGGGGAAACGCAATGGAAAACGAAACCAGCATCCGTACCGGATTGACGTTCGACGACGTCCTGCTCATCCCGCAAAAATCAGAAGTGTTACCTGCCGATGTCTCCATCAAAACCCGGCTGACCAACGGGATTCTGCTCAACATTCCCATTCTTTCGGCGGCGATGGACACCGTCACTGAATTCGCCATGGCAATCGCCATGGCCCGTGAAGGCGGGATCGGCTTCATTCACAAGAACATGGCCATCAAGGATCAGGCCCGTCAGGTCGATCTCGTCAAGCGTTCGGAATCCGGCATGATCATCAATCCGATCACGCTTTCGATCGACAAGACGACCCGCGAGGCGGAGGCGACGCTGCGACAGTACAAGATCGGCGGGCTTCCCGTCGTGGACGCCGACAACCGACTGCTCGGCATCGTCACCAACCGGGATCTCAAGTATCTCAAAGTCGACGATACTCCGGTTTCCGAAATCATGACGAAGGATCATCTCGTCACCGCCAAAATCGGGACGAGTCTCGAAGAAGCCAAAGCCATTCTCTGGAAACACCGGATTGAAAAACTGCCGATCGTCGATGACGAGTTTCATCTGATGGGACTGATCACGAGCAAGGACATCGACAACGTCATCAACTATCCGAACGCCTGCAAAGACGAAAAGGGACGGTTGCGCGTGGGCGCCGCCGTCGGCGTAGCCGGCGACGTTCTGTCGCGGGTCAAAGCGCTCGTGGAAGCCGGTGTCGACGTCATCACCGTCGACAGCGCCCACGGCCATTCCGCAAACGTCATCGCCGTCATCAGGAAGATCAAGACCGCCCATCCCGCCTTGCAGCTCATCGCCGGCAATATCGTCACCGCCGAAGCGGCCCGGGCTTTGATCGATGCCGGCGTCGATGCCCTCAAAGTCGGCATCGGCCCCGGCAGCATCTGCACGACCCGGGTCATTGCCGGTGTCGGCGTTCCCCAGATCACGGCGATCGCCGATGTCCGGTCCTATGCCGCAACGAAGAACATCCCCGTCATCGCCGATGGTGGCATCAAGATTTCCGGTGACATCGTCAAGGCGATCGCCGCCGGCGCTGATACCGTCATGCTCGGTTCGCTCCTGGCGGGATGTCGGGAGGCGCCGGGAGAAGAAGTAATTTACCAGGGCCGCCGGTTCAAGGTCTATGTCGGGATGGGATCGCTCGCCGCGATGCGACGCGGGTCATCCGAACGGTATTTTCAGGAACAGATCGAAGAAGCCAAGAAACTTGTTCCCGAAGGCATCGAAGGCCGGGTCGCCTACAAGGGTGATCTCGCCGATACGATCTATCAGTTGTGCGGCGGCCTTCGCTCGGGCATGGGGTACTGCGGTACGCCGTCGATTCCGGCGCTGCAAAAAGACGGCAAATTCATCCGGATCACGAACGCCGGCCTGCAGGAAAGCCATCCCCACGACGTTGAGATTACCCACGAAGCGCCGAATTATTCCCGCCAATGAGGACTCGTTATGACCTATGACCGCATCATCGTTCTCGATTTCGGGAGCCAGTACAATCAGCTGATCGTCCGCCGGATCCGCGAATTCAGCGTCTATAGCGAACTGTATCCCTATGATACGCCGGCGACGACGATCGCCGCCATGGCCAATGTCCGCGGCATCATCCTTTCCGGGGGACCGCGTTCGGTCTATGACGCCGATGCGTTTCGCGGCGATTCGGCGCTCTTCGGACTCGGCATCCCGATTCTTGGCATCTGTTACGGCATGCAATGGATCACCGACCACTTCGGCGGAACGGTCCGCAAGTCGGATCAGAAAGAATATGGGAAAAAAGCGATCGATATCATCCATCCCTGCCCGCTGACGACGAAACTTCCCGTCCGTCAGAACGTCTGGATGAGTCATGGCGACCATGTGGCCGCCGTTCCGGAAGGATTTCAGACGACGGCCATTTCCGAAACCGGCATTCCAGCGATCATCGTCGATTCGAAACGCCGCATCTTCGGAGTCCAGTTCCACCCGGAAGTCCGACACACCGAGTTTGGAACCGATCTGTTGAAAAACTTCGTCTTCTCGATCTGTCAGGCCGCGCCCGGATGGACGATGGCCGGATTCGTCGATGAGGCCGTTGCCTCGATCTGTGCCCGGGTCGGCACGGCCAAAGTGCTGATGGCCATCTCCGGCGGCGTCGATTCGTCGGTCGCCGCTGTATTGATCCACAAGGCGATCGGCGACCGCTTGCAGTGCATTTTTGTCGATCACGGTCTGCTCAGACTCAACGAAGGCAATGCCGTCATGCAGACTTTTGCCGAGGTATACGGTATCGATGTGATCCGCATCGACGCGCAGGACCGTTTCCTTTCCCGGCTGGCCGGCGTCACCGACCCGGAGAAAAAGCGCAAGATCATCGGTACGGAATTTGTCCGCGTTTTTGAAGAAGAGGCGGCGAAGCGCGGTGATTTCGCTTTCCTCGGTCAGGGAACCTTATATACCGACGTCATCGAATCGGGTACGAAAACCGCCCAGAAGATCAAATCGCATCACAACGTCGGAGGCCTTCCCGAAGGCATGCGGTTTGTTTTGCTCGAACCGCTCGATCGGCTGTTCAAAGACGAAGTGCGAAGTCTTGGCAAAGAACTGGGAATCCACCCTGACATCGTCGGCCGTCAGCCGTTTCCCGGACCCGGGCTGGCCATTCGGATTATCGGTGAAATCACGTCGGAAAAACTGACGATCGTCCGCGAAAGCGATGCGATTCTCCGGGAGGAAATCCATAAGGCCGGCCTTGAAGGGGCAATCTGGCAATACTTTACGGCTGTACCCGGCTTTCGCAGCGTCGGCGTCATGGGTGACCAAAGAACCTACAGCGAAGCCGTCGTCATCCGCGCCGTGACCTCCGCCGACGGCATGACCGCCGACTGGGCGAAGATTCCACCCGGCGTACTTGACGTCATCAGCCGCCGGATCGTCAATGAAGTCAAGGGCTGCAACCGCGTGCTCTTCGACATCACGTCGAAGCCACCGGCAACCATCGAATACGAATGAAAAACGCCGTCCGGTCAATGCCGGGCGGCGCTTTTCATCAGTTGTGGATAAAGCGGCGGTTCAATGTCGATCTGCGGATGGGCAAGGAGATAGTCGATCACGATGTCAGCCGTGGTTTTCGTGATTTCCTTCACGAGCTTGGCTTCCTTGAACATCACGTACTGGCCACCGCCTCCGGCGCGATAGTTGTTGAGGGCGATCGTGAAGACATCGTCGGGCATGACCGGCTGGCCGGCGCGCCGCAGATCCGAGATTCGGGACCCAATCGGCCGGGAAACGTCGATCTTATATTCGACGCCCTGAAAGACGTCATAGTTGTAGTGCTCGATCTTCGGTCGGAAGTGCGACGGATTGATGATGATTCTGCCCTGATCGTCCAAGGCGAAATATTCGGCCGATTTTTCCATCGCCGCCTTCAGAATCACGCCGTCGATCTCCAGGACATAAAGAGAATTCGGATACAGGAAAGTCGCGGCGATGTCGCGCATCGTCACTTGGGTTTTCAATCCGGGGATTTCATTGGGCAAAGAAGCGGCGGAAAGCATCGCTCCGGAAGCCCATAGTTGCGCATCGTTGACCAGTTTGAAAATCGGATGGTTGTCCCGCCGGGCCGCAAAGGGATCCCCGACGACGAGATTCTGACCGGCGAGATCGACGAGGATTTCGTCGAGAACGATGTCGGTTTCAGCCGCAAGATCAGCGACGAGCGCTTCGGTTTCGGGATCGGAAGGGATGTCGGCGAAAGGCCGTGTCATCGCTTCGGCTCCGGTCAGATGCCATCCGGACTCCGTCGATGCAAAAGACATCGTCACGATGCCGAAGGCGGAAGCGGAATCGGCGACCTGCAAAATGCAGGTGTGATCGACATGATCGGCGACGTTTCGATGCTGATGACCGGTCAGGACGACTTGGGCGCCACTGTGCTTGGCGATCTTGTACCCCTGATTTTCCGATGTTTTCGGTCCGACCGGCAACCCGGTGGCGATATCTTTTTCGATGCCGCCATGATATAAAACGACGACGGCGTCGACTTGACCGCGGATCCGTTCGACATTTTCCTTGATGACGGTGAAAGCGTCCAAAAAGGTGATGCCGCTGATGTTTTCCGGTTTTTCCCACCCGGGGACGGCCTGGGTGATGGCGCCGACGATGCCGATGCGAATGCCGTTTTCAAACGTTTTGATGGCATAAGGAAGGTAAACGGGTTTTCCGTCCGGACCGAGAACGTTGCCACAGAGGACGGTGGCTTCGAGGGCGTCCGTATACGCCTTGAGAATGTCCGTTCCGTAATTATATTCGTGATTGCCGATGGTGACATAATCATAACCAATGCGGTTGAGAACAAGAGCGACCGGACAGATGGCGCGGGCGGGATGCTTAATCCATTGATCGACGAGCGGAGATCCCTGCAGAATGTCGCCGCCGTCAAGAACGATCCGGTCGCCGGCAAATCCGGTCAAGAAGGTTTTCAGCCGCGATAATCCTTTCGAGGTCCGTCCCCGCAAAGCGAAATTATAAGGCGTCAACGAGCCATGGACGTCGGATGTATAAATCAATGTGATTTCGTGCGTAGCCACGTCCACCACCCCTTTCTGTATTCATTATACCTTTTTCTGGGCAAAAATTCCACCGCTGACCCGCAAATGATCGACCGCAACCGCGGAAACGGGCCAGACATCTTGTCAATCGCGATCAAAACGGATACAATAGGAACAAAGACTTCCGCGATGGATAGGTGATAAAATGAAGAAAATACTAGGGCTAATGATGATCACCGCCATGGCTGGCCTGATGGCCTGTTGCAATTCCGGGGCGAATCCGGCGACAATCCGGATCGGTTACGTCGAATCCGTCTCGGGTGCGGATATCGCGGTCAAAATCTATGCATTGCAGGGCTTGCTTGCCGCGGAATTACCAAAAAAGACAATCGTACTGACGAGTTACGAGGACGACGATGCCATCAGCGAAGCCCTGATTGCCGGGGACATCCATGTCGGAATCCTGTCGGCACGCGGATATGCAGTACTGACGGTCGAACATCCGGGGATCGCCGAGGTTGTTCTCACTGCCATTAGGCCAGCCCTTGAAATTCAACTTCTGCCGCTTGAGGAGCGGCTTGCGGCGATCAACGAAACGGGATACGAAGCTGTCAAAAGTGACTCCGGATTCGTCGCTGAACTGCCAGCACTACTGATCGTACGAACCCTCACTTATTTGGAAGCCGGCGCTGACCGGATCGCCACCGTCGCCGATTTGGCCGGTCAGACGGTGTGTGTCCAGTCGCAGACATCCTCAGCCGGATATCTTTATCCGGCCGCACTGCTTGACAGCGCCGGGCTCGCATTTGTAACTTCGACGACCCCTGACCCGACCGCCGGGGAAGTCCGTGCCGTCAGGATCGGTGCCGGATTTCCGGGCGCCATCACGGGATTGATGACGGGAGGGTGCAACGCGGCCTTCATCTATCTTGACGCACGCGACAATGCCGCCTTGCTGGCAACCTATCCCGACCTCTTCGAAGATACACGCGCCGTCGCCCTTACGACGGGCATCCGGGAAGATGCGGTTGTGATTTCTCTTGCCCTTGACGAAGATCTCAGAACATCGATCCGCGCTGCATTCCTCGCCGTGGCGACGTCGGAAATCGGAATCGAAGCGATCGATGCTTTCGCTCACGTCGGATATCAATGTGCCATCGACACCGACTATGACGGTGAACGGATCGTCTATCTGTACCTGAAAAATCATCTGTCCTGAAACCAAAGAAAAGGATCGGTACGCCAAATACTCTATACCCCAAGTCAAGGACACTTTTTAAAATAGACCTTTTATTGTTC
>CAZFHR010000029.1:0-10093 GCA_964519115.1 uncultured Candidatus Izemoplasmatales bacterium | reverse complement strand
GCGGCCGTTTGAGAATGACCGTGAAATCCTTGACTGAGGAACGGGTATTCGTCTGCTTTTTCTCGGTGACGACGTTGACGGCAAGGTCCTTGTCGCGGTTGCATTCGCCGACGACCATGCCTTCGTAGACGCGGGTCCGCGGTTCGATGAACATCGTTCCGCGTTCTTCGAGGCCGCCGATCGAATAGGAAGTCGCCAGTCCGCTTTCGACGGCGACGAGCACGCCGAGTTTGCGTTTCCCGACCCCAAGCGACGTCATGGGCCGGTAATCAAGATAGGTATGGTTGACGATGCCATACCCTTTCGTCGACGTCAGGAAATCGGTCATGAAACCGATTAATCCGCGCGAGGGCATGACGTAATTGAGCCGCGACTGGTTTTCATGGGTGGTCATCGATTCGACCAGACCGCCGCGGGCGCCGATCAGTTCCATCACCGCACCAACGTTGTCGAGCGGGCAATCGACCTGGACGGTTTCGTAGGGTTCGCACTGGACGCCGGCGATCGTCCGCAGGATGACCTTCGCCTGCGAGACCTGAAATTCATAACCTTCGCGGCGCATGTTCTCGATCAGGATGCCAAGATGCAGCTCGCCGCGTCCGGATACGATCCACTGCTCCGACTGACCGAGCCGTTCGAATTTCAATGCCAGATCCTTCTGGGTTTCCCGGAAGAGCCGCTCGTCGATTTTCGTCGACGTGACGAATTTGCCTTCTTCGCCGGCAAACGGGCTCGTGTTCGTAGCAAACGTCATCTGGACGGTCGGTTCGCCGATCTGGATCAGCGGCAGGGCATCTTCGAGGCCGATGTTGCAGACGGTTTCACCAACATAGATGTCCGGCAGTCCCGAGATGGCGACGATGTCACCGGCGAAACCTTCTTCGATTTCGATTCGTTCCAGGCCAAGGAACCCGTAGAGTTTCTGAATCCGGAATTCCTTGATCGATCCATCGATGCGGACGCAGGACACCATCTGGTTGACTTTCATTTTCCCGGCGATGATCTTGCCAATCCCCATCCGGCCGACATAGTCGTTGTAATCCAAAAGCGACGGCTGGAACCGGAGCGGGGCGTCATAGTCGGTCTTCGGCGCCGGTACGGAAGCGAGGATCGTGTCAAGCAGGGGGACCAGGTTGTCGTCTGGTTTCAATTCCGGCACGAAACTGGCCTGACCGTTGATGCCGGAAGCGAAAACGACCGGAAATTCCAGCTGATCGTCGTCGGCACCGAGTTCGATGAAGAGTTCGAGCACTTCGTCGACGACTTCGATCGGTCGGGCGGCGAAACGGTCGACCTTGTTGATGACGACGACCGGTTTGACTTTCGCTTCGAGCGCTTTTTTGAGCACGAAACGCGTCTGCGGCATCGTTCCTTCGAAAGCATCGACGACGAGGACGACGCCGTCGACCATATTCATGATGCGTTCGACTTCGCCGCCGAAATCGGCGTGTCCAGGGGTGTCAAGGATGTTGATGCGGCAGTCCTTGTAGTTGATCGCCGTATTTTTAGCGAGGATCGTGATCCCGCGTTCGCGTTCGATGGCATTGGAATCCATCGCCCGTTCATCCATGTGCTGGTTGTCGCGGAGCGAATGCGATTGTTTCAAAAGCCCATCGACGAGCGTGGTTTTGCCGTGGTCGACGTGGGCGATGATGGCGACGTTTCTGATGTTCATGACAGGGGGCCTCTCTCTTTACCCGGTCATGCGATCAGCCGGGCGATGTCTGTTGGTACGGGAGCGGAAACGGTCAGCGTTTTTCCCGTGATCGGATGCGGAAAAAGGATGGTTTCCGAGTGGAGCGCGACGCGCGAAATCCGGTCGACGGGACCGCCATAGAGGACGTCGCCGAGCAAAGGATGGCCAAGATGGCTCATGTGCACGCGGATCTGGTGCGTTTTACCGGTCAAAAGCACGAGGGATACGAGATCGTATCCATCAAAATGGCGAAGCACGCGAAACCGGGTGACGGCGGGTTCGCCGGAAACACTGACGCGATATCTTCCCGCTACGTGCCGGTCACGGCCGAGAGCGAGCGAAATCGTGCCTTCGTCCTCGCGGAAACGTCCGGAAACGAGCGCAAGATACGAGCGCGTCACGTTTTCGTGATCCCAGGCGGTCGCTAGTTTGGCATGCGCAAGAAAATGTTTGGCAATGAGGAGACAGCCCGTGGTTTCGCGGTCGAGTCGATGCAGATAGCCGACTTTGCGATCGAGACCTTCACGGACGAAATGGGCGGCGATGCGGTTGACCAAAGTACCCCGTCCCGATTTGTTGTCGGGATGGATGATCAAACCCGACGGTTTATCGATGACGAGTACGCTTTCGTCTTCATATAGAATGGCTAGATCGCCGTCATCCGGCAGAAAATCGAGGCCTTCAAACGGCTGAAGATCGATGGCGACGACGTCGCCACAGACGAGTTGCCGGTCCGGTCCATAAGCGATGCCGTTCACGCGGAAAAGCCCGCGGTCGATGATGCGCCGGATTTTCGATTTCGCGATTCCGAATCCTGCAAAAAAAGCCGTCGGCGAAAGTCCGGCTCCGCGTTCATCGATCGTAATGTTCATCCTGTCCATGCCAGCACCTCCCGCCGTGAAAAAATGTGATGTCCGACGTTGCTTCGGACATCACCGGTTCCTCCGCCCGCAAGCGGACGAAGCATCATGCAGCCGACGATCGCGTCGCGAACGCCGTTACTTCTTAAAAATCAGGACAACGCCGAGGAGCACGAGGGCTGCTGGCATCACATATCGTGTCAGATCCCATCCCTGCGCGTCGAGCAGGAAAAAAACGCCGAGGCCGACGAGAATGGTGTTCCCGACCTGAATGCCCTGCTTGGTCATGTAATAGATGCCGGGAATGATGAGAAAGAGGGTCCACCAGCCGGCAAAAAAGATATCGAACGTCCAGATACCGACGCGATTCAGGACGAAGAGCGTCCCGAGGATGATCAATGCGATGCCGAGAAAACGACGACTACCGATAGTATTGTTCATGGATTCATCACTCCCTGTCTTATTTTACCTTATTCCCCCCGCAAATGTCAAATCGCGGCGGCGGGGACAACGTGGACTCTATCATCATAGTATGAATACCCCGAAATGTCAATCGCGCGCATGTATGAAAACGCCGCCAAAGAAAAAAGCGGCCGAAACCGCTAAAAAAGCGTCGTAAGTTCCCTGATGTCCACGAGACGAAAGCGGGCGTCCGGACTGCGGACGGCGTCACCTATGGCGACGGGGATCATGCCGGCGGCGACGGCCGCGTTGATGCCCGAAACGGCATCTTCCACGACGTAACAGCACGCGGGGGGAATGCCGATTTGCAACGCGGCCCTGAGGAACACTTCCGGATCCGGCTTGCTGCGGGTGATGTCATTGCCATCAATGACGGCATCGAAGGCATCGGCAAGTTCCAGCCGGGCCAGAATCAGGCGGGCATTCTTGCTTGAAGATCCGATCGCCGTCCGGATTTTTCGCCGTTTCAGTTCGTCCAGGACGGCCAGTACTCCCGGCAGGATGTCTTTTGGCGTAATCGCCGCCAGGCTGGCGACATAAAGGGCGTTCTTGTACTCTGCCATCGTAGTTCTTTCGGCGTCATCATACTTTCGCGACGCCCGTTCGAGCAGAATGGCAAGCGACGCCATCCGCGAGACCCCCCGCAACCGGTGGTTGATGGTGCGGTCAAAGGCAATGCCTTCGCGGTCAGCCAGCTGTTTCCACGCCTGAAAATGCAATTCATCGGTGGAAACGATGACGCCGTCGAGATCAAAGACGACGCCGATCGGTTTCATTGGTTCCATGTGACCGTACCTCCGATTTTGGTGACGTCGATATGAGCCGTTTTTTTACCGATTCGACAGGAGAAAGTGATGCCGGTGACGGCCTTCGGCAGATGGGCATCGCAGCGCAGGCCGTCGACATCGTGCTTGAGGCCGGCAAAGCCGTAGACCGCGGTCAGGTAGGCACCGCCCGAGGCGGCCGGATGCGTGCCGCCGATGTAGATACCCCCGGCATAGGCTTTTCCTTCGCCGAGGATGTCGATCAGCGCCGATTTCAGAAAGAGCGGATAACTGTATTCGCTTTCGCCGATATCCGAGGCGACAAGGGCATACATCGAGGCCGAAAGCGACGACCCGTGTTCGGTCCGTGGCTCGTAATAATACCAGTTGGCTTTTTTGATCCGGTCGAGGTGATCGTTCCGAAACAGTGCGAGCATTGTGATGACGTCCGCCTGCTTGATGACCTGGGTCGGCGTGACGACACCGGATGGACCGCCAAGATACTCGTTCGGATGCTTTACCCGGGCCTTGACAGCCGCTACTGCAGCGTCCTCAAGGGCGAAATATCCGGCGAACTGTTCGATCAGACCACGTTCGTCCGGCTGGGGAACGAACAACTTTGGAATCACCGAACGGCAGCCGCGAACCACGCTGGCATAGTCGGTGCCGGCGAAGAGGTTTTTGACATATTCGTTGTCTCTCTCCCGCATCCGGGTGACGACTAGGAGCGTGCCTTCGAGCGTGTGCCGGATCAAACGGTTGGTATAGGCGTTGTCGTTTACGCCTTCGTGGTATTCGTCGGGGCCGATCACGCCGGGGACGACGTAGCGGTCGCGTTTGCGATCGAAGCGGACATACGACAGATAGAAACGGGCGCACTCGAGGAGCATCGCCAGGCCACCGTCCTGAAGAAAGGAGAAATCGCCGGTGCGTTCGAAGTAACGCAGGGCGGCGAATGCGACGTCACCGGTGATATGGATCTGCTGTTCCTTGAAATAGGTCCGGATCGGCGCCCCGGTAACGGCGTCGGTGACGTTGTAGTCGCTGCAGGCGTCATCGCCCGTCTCCTGGCTTTCCCAGGCATAGAAAGCCCCTTGATAGCCGTATTGAGCCGCTTTCCGCAACGCTCCCGGAAGCGTATGAACCCGATACATGACGCAATTCCGGGCACTTTCGGGATCGGTGTTCAGATAAAAAGGCAGGATGAACATTTCGGTATCCCAGAACACGGCGCCCTTATAGACCTGGCCCGACAATCCGCGCGCGGCGACGGAATGATGCTCATCCCGCGGCCGGATGGAAATCAGGTGATAAATGCCGTTGCGGATTCCCAGTTGGGCGTTTTGATCGCCGCGGATGACAACGTCGGAAGCCGCCCACTTCGCCTGCCACCAGGCAACGTTCGCATCCGCGATCGTCCGGTAACCTTGGCGCATCGCCGCCATGATAATTCGGACGGCCGTCGCTTTCGGATCAACTTCTCCTGCCACGACGGCGGCGAATTTGACGATCGTGTACGTTTTTCCCGGTTCGGACCGGAAAACGTAGCGACGGACGAATTTTCCTTTAGCCCATCGCATTTTGGCTTCGACGGGAAGATTTCCGACGACGGTCTCGGCGACGGCCACCGGGATCCCGAGTTCGTTCGTATGGGCGCAAAGATACCCCGTCAACCCATCGGACCCTGAAGTTCTGGCGGTCAGATGCGGACCATTGATGTCATAGACGTCGCCATCGATGCCGGTGATCAGTTCGATCGCGGACGCAGTCGATGTCGTAAAGGCATATTTCATGACCAAAAGGTGTTTCTCTTCCTGACCGGCAAACCGTTCGGATACGACCCGGACGGTCGTTTTGCCGATGCAGAAGGTGTCGTCGCGATGATGGATTCCAGCGACCATGTCGATGCCCTGCGCATGCGCTTCGGGAGGAATGAAGAGCGGGTTGACGAGCGCCGATCCGACCCGTAACACCGTATAGAGGGGATTGTACAGATTGACCGATTCCCGCCACTTGCCGTCGTTTTGATCATAGACGCCGGCGAGATTGAGGGCGACCATTTCGTCGGCACCGAATTCTTCGAGCGTGCCGCGATAGCCGAAATACCCGTTCCCGATCAGAAAGCGATTGCCGTTCTTGACGACGTCTTCGGCCTCGAAGCCATCGCTGCCGACGTAAAATCCGGGTCGGCCGATCATCGCGTGAACACCGTCGTCCCCGCCTTCAGCCATACTTTTTCGCGTTCGATGACGAGTGGCTCATCCAGATCACGATCGGCCGTGATGCGGGTTTCTCCGCTGGTGACTTCGATGTGCAGTCTGGCATGCCGGTAGGCGAGATGGAAACTATAGCCTTTCCAGGCCGGCGGCAGTTTCGGAGCGAGGCGGAGCACCCCGCCATCGCTGCGAAGACCGCCGAAGCCGTAGACGATGTTGACCCACGCGGCTGCAATCGACGTCAGATGCAGACCTTCGGAAGCGTTGCGGTTGAAGTCATCGAGATCCATGCGGGTGGCGAATTCAAAGAATTTCGCCGCTTCCGCATCCTTGTCGAGTTCGGCGGCGAGCACCGAGTGGATCGACGGCGACAGCGAGGATTCGTGGATGCAACGAGGTTCGTAGAATTCGTAATTAGCGCGTTTGACCGCCAGGGAAAAGCGCGAGTTGTACAAAAACAGGAACATCAGCACGTCGGGCTGTTTGATCATGTCGTTGCGATAGATTCGATCATACGACCAGTGCGCATAGAGCGGAAAGTCCCGTTCCGGGATCTTCTTGATGTCGACGTGGGGCAGGCCGAAATAGCCCTGGTGCTGCTCGAACAGCCGCGTTTTCGGATCATAGGGCAGAAACGTCTTTTCCATCGCTTCGCGGAACGCTTTGATTTCTCCAGGTTTCAATCCGGTCTTGGCGAGGATGGCGCGATAACCATCGGGATCGGTTTTTTTTACGTGCGTTAGCGCCTTCAGCGTCGTATCAAACGTCGCCATGCCCATGTAGTTGGTATAGGCGTTATGATTGACCATCATCTGGAATTCATCCGGTCCCATGACCCCGAAGAATCCGAATTTGGTGCCATCGGGATTGTAATCGCCGCGCGACAGCAGATACCGGCTGATTTCGATCAGCATCTCCAGTCCGTATCTGGTGAGAAAGTCTTCGTCACCGGTGTTGCGGACATAGTGGTCGATCGCGAAGGCGATGGCCGTCGACGGCTGCGGCTGCAGCGAGGCATGCTGCCAGAGCGCACAGGATTCATGACCGTTGAGCGTCGCGATCGGATAACAGGCACCGCGCAGGTCGAGTTCCTTCGCGCGTTCCTTCGCCATCGGCAGGGTCGCATAGCGGAACAACAACAGATTGCGGGCGGCCTGCGGATCGGAAAAGAGGTAAAAAGGCAGACAATAGGTTTCGGTATCCCAGAAGGCGTGGCCGCTGTAGGCTTCTCCGGTCAGGCCTTTGGCGCCGATATTGTTCGCAGGATCGTATCCATGATAGGTCTGGGCCAGTTGGAAAAGGCAGAAACGGATTCCCTGCTGGTCTTTTTCGTCGCCGTCGATGCGAATGTCGATTTCATCCCAGAGACGGCGATAATATCGGCTGTTTTCGGCGAGACCGGCATCATAGGAAGGCTGGCTGACGAGTGCGGTCAAACCGCGCTCCCAGAGCGTATTGATATCGCCGGTGCCGTTTTTATCGACCAGATTGGTGACGAGTTTGTCGATCGTCATGACGCCGCCCACCGGCAAATCGAAGGTGAGTTCGTCGCCGATCACCTGGTTTTCCCGGAACGGGAGCCGCTTTACGGGCGCCGACGTTTGCAGCCGGTAACCGCTGAAAAGCCGCTGGCCGTTGGGCAGCGAGCCGATCGTCGCCGTCTGATCATCAGTGGCCGCCGCGGTGGCGATGTTCCAGAAATTGTATTTTCCCCAGTGGACGATCGAAAAATCGAGCGCCGGATCGATGCGGACGGAAGCCGCTTTGGCCAACGCCTGAACGGTCAGGCGCTGATAGGCGGCCTGGGGATCGGTCATCGAAAGAAAGCGATGGAACGTGAAGACCAAAAGCGTTCCGGCGGAACTCTTCCAGGTGTAACTGCGGCAAAGCTCGCCGGTTCTAAGATCCAGTTCCCGTCGGAAATCGCTGATCCGCTCGGCCGCAAGCCGGACCGGTTCGCCGTCGACGATGATTCCCGTCTTGACCCAGTTGACGGCGTTGATCATGTAGTGGACTTTCTTGGTGATGCCGCGGTAGCCGGATTCGGCCTGTTCCGGGGCATCGACATAAAGACCGTTGAAGTACGTGCCGATCAAAGATCGGTCGGTCGTTCCTTCTTCAGGGAATCCGCGGATTCCCGCATATTCGTTGGCAATCGAAAACAACGATTCGGAAACCTGGCTCTGGGCCGGATGGTACCCGTTCTCGCTGATTTTCCAAGGATGGATTTCCAGATACCGGGTCGGTGTTTTTCCCATGGACAGCTCCTATTCCCGCAGTCCCGTCGTGGCGACGTTCGCGGCGATCCGTTTCTGGAACAGCGCGAAGAGGACGATCGGCGGTACGACTGCGAACATGATGGTCATCAGTTTTTCCTGCAATGTGACCTCGCCCATCTGGTCGCTGTACATGTTGTAGAGGCGGACCATGATCGGCTGTTCGGTCTGGGTGATCTGCGTCATCAGCGACGGCAGGAGAAAATCGCTCCAGGCGGCGTTGATGGTGAAGATGGTGACGACGGCGATGATCGGCAGCGACAGCGGGATCAGGATGTAGCGGAACATCTGGATCCGGTTGGCGCCGTCGATCTGGGCCGCCTCGAACAGCGGCCGGGGAATCGATTGGAAATAGACCTTGAACAGAACATAATAGTAGGCGTTCGCGCCGTAGACGAGCCATAACGGCAGATAGGAAAAATAGGGAATGCCCCAGACATTCGTTCCCAACAGATCGGAAAGCCAGCTAAACGAATGGATGATGTTCATGTACAGGGGCGAGATGTTGATGATGGCGGGAATAAGCAATGTGGCGGTGACGAACAGGTCGATCGCTTTTGAACCAGCCGGTTTGAGGACGGCGACGGCATACGCGAGCAGACCGTTGAAGCCGATGGAACAGACGACGGCGCCGATCACGAGCAGGAAGGAATTGAGGTAATACCTGCCGAACCGGAACTCCTGCCAGACGCGGCCGATGGACGCAAGGTCGAATTGTTCGGGAAACAGGACGAAATGATTCGCCAGCACTGCTTCCGGCGTCTTGAAACAGGACAAGAACAGCCAGAGCGGCGGAAAGATGGCGATGACGGAGACTAGGGCGAGAAACAGGATGAAGAACGCATAAAGGATTTTATTTCTGACGGATTTATAGTCGGAGAAAATCCAGATGCCGCTTGTCTTCGTGCGGAGTCTAGCCACGATTCTCACCGGCCCCGGCACGAGACCGCGTGATTCTCAGATACACGGCGGTGAGTGCAAACAGCATGAGCGACACGACGACGCCCATGGCGGCGCCTTTCGATACTTCCATGTCCTGAATCGCGGTTTTATAGAGAATCTGCAGCAAGGAATACGAATAGGGATTCTGCTTCGTCAGCATCAGCGGTTCGTAAAACACCTGGAACACCGCGATGACCTGGAGAATCAGTAGCGTCTTGACGTTGTCGAGGATCGTCGGAATCGTCACGTAGCGGATCCGCTGCCAGGCGTTGGCACCTTCGATGCGGCAGGCCTCATAATAGGTCGGATCGATTGTCTGGAGGGCGGCGAGGTAGATGAGCATCGTCGCGCCAGCGCCTTTCCACGTCATCGTCAGGACGATCAGCGGAATCGCCGACCAGGACGGCTCATAAAACCAACGGACCGCATCGCCGCCAAACATCGAGTTCAGAACGCCATTCTGTTCACTGCGGAAAAAATAGATCCAGATCGCCGTCGCGGCGATGCCGGGAATGAAGTTCGGTATGTTGAGGGCAGTCCGGAAAAAACCCTTCAGATGGACCAATTCGTTCAGCACGATGGCAAGGATGATCGGCACGAGAAAACCCAGTGCCAGCGACCAGAAAATGTATTGCATCGTGTTCCAAAGCGCCCGCAGGAACATCGCGTCGGCGAAGATCTCCTTGTAGTTTTCAAACCAGATGAAATCACCGATCGTCTGATAATTGACGACATCGAAGAACGAAAGGCGGACGTTCTGCAAAAGCGGCACCCAGACGAAAAAGGCGAACAAAAACAAACTCGGTAGCATGATGGCCCAGCCGCCGAGATTGCGTTTGATCGTCCTTCGCAATGCTTTGAGTGCCCGTTTCATCCG
>CAZFHR010000028.1:0-10371 GCA_964519115.1 uncultured Candidatus Izemoplasmatales bacterium | reverse complement strand
CGGGCGGCGACGTCGGTGGCGACCATGACGTCGATGATGCCGTTGTGGAACTTCTTGAGGACGTCGAGGCGGGTCGTCTGGGGCAGATCGCCGTGGATCTTGTCGCAGTTGACGCCGCGGTCGAGCAGCTCCTGGGTCAGTTCGTCGACCTTGACCTTCGTATTGCAGAAGATGAGCGACAGTTTCGGATGGTAGACGTTCAAAAGCCGATAGAGGGCTTCGGTCTTGTTTTCGCGTTTCACTTTGTAGTAATACTGGTTGACGTCCGAATTGGTCGCCTCTTCGCCGATGACCTTGATGAATTCGGGTTCGTTCATGTAGGTCTTCGCCAGTCCGAGGACGCTGCGGGGCATCGTCGCCGAAAACATCATCGTCTGCCGTTCGGCGGGGACATAGGCGAATATTTTCTCGATGTCTTCCTGAAAGCCCATTTTGAGCATTTCATCGGCTTCATCCATGATCATGAAACGGAGGGCGTCGAGGCGGATGGTTTTCCGCTCGAGGTGGTCGATCGTCCGGCCGGGAGTGCCGACGATGATCTGCGGCTTCTTCCGGAGTTTGTATAACTGATTGGTGATCGGGTCGCCGCCGAACACGGTGACGATCCGGCAATTGCCGATATATTTCGCCATCCGCATCAGCTCGTCGTGGATCTGGACGGCGAGTTCACGGGTGGGGCAGATGATCAGCGCCTGGACGGCTTCCAGTTCAAAATCGATCCGTTCGAGGATCGGGATGCCGAAAGCGGCCGTTTTGCCGGTGCCGGTATGCGAATGACCGATGACGTCCTTGCCGGCGAGCAGGACCGGAATCGTCTGTTCCTGGATTTCCGTCCAGGCGACGAATCC
Source organism: uncultured Candidatus Izemoplasmatales bacterium (assembly GCA_964519115.1). Lineage (GTDB taxonomy): Bacteria > Bacillota_I > Bacilli_A > Izemoplasmatales > Hujiaoplasmataceae > UBA12489. The sequence continues at coordinate 9,523 of CAZFHR010000028.1, read as the reverse complement.
CATCTCTTCGACGGCTTTCTGTATTTCTTGCTTCAATCCAATGTTGAATTCCATAATTTCGCTCTCATTTCTTTGTTGATCTCATAAGATATTATAACACGATGATCGGACCGGCGTAAACCGGTCGGGACGATCGCGTCCGTTTTCGGCTTCGGTGATGCGGGCAAAGAAAAGGTCAGCGCAAGGCTGACCTCGTCATTTGACTGCCAATATGCGGATGCCGCCGGCCAGGAGATGATTCGCCGTTTCGCCGCGGCCCGCGATCTTCGTTTGCGTGAAAGTTCCATCATAAATGTAGGAATGACCGCACGAAGGGCTTCCGTCTTTCAAAATCGCTTGGGTGCAATGATATTTCCGCAGGATTTCCATCGTCAGCTTTTTTCCGCGCTCGAAATAAGCCGTTACGTCTTCGCCTTTTTGATTGACGACGAGGGCACCGGGCTCACGGATTTCCGAGGGAATCCGGGGCGTGGACATGCCACCGAACGCCTCCGGACAGATCGGAAGGATGGTTTTATTCCTGACGAATTCGACGACCGCGGGATCAAGATTGTTCCCGCCGTCATGTTTGCAGTTGAAGCCGAGTAAGCAGGCGCTTACAGCGATGACTTCTTCCATGACGCACCTCAAGCGGGGATAGACGTTGTTTTGGGGTTAAAACGCATCGATGTCGATGTTGATCTTCTTGCCGATCCTTGATGCTGACGCATACGCGATCGTGCGGATCGCGTTCGCGATTTTTCCGCCTTTGCCGATCACGCGTCCCAGGTCGTCCTGGTTGACGAGCACCTGGAGGGTGATCGATTCGGCGTCTTCCGCGAATTTTTTTACGACCAAGTCCTCGGGATGCACGACCAACGGCGTGACCAGATCCAAAATCAGTTTTTCGAAGTTGACTGCCATTTTGGATTCCCGCTTACTTGTTCTTTTTGGATTCGACGAATTCGGCGATGATGCCCTTGCTGGTCAGAAGATTCTTGACGGTGTCGGTTGGCTGCGCACCCTGATGCAACCACTTCAAAGCGAGTTCCTTATTGATGTCAAGGAATGTCGGATTCTTCGTCGGGTCGTAGGTGCCGACGATTTCCAAATAACGGCCATCCCGCTTTTTCGCGGCGTCCGCTGCGACAATGCGGTAGAACGGTTTTTTCGTCGTCCCGAATCTTTGTAATCTGATTTTTACCATGGATATCCCTCCTGTGTTTTCAAAGTCAGTAGTATTGTATCAAACAAAAGAATGTCTGTCAAGAAAAAAACATTGACAGACACACGAATCACTCTTTGAAATCCAATTCCTGCATGTCCTGCAGCGATTCTTCGACTTTCCGGACGTTCTTGATCGCTTCGACCTGTTTTTTGACCTTCTCAAATTGGGCGCTGTCGACGTATCCGGTCAGATAGTTGCGTTTGTCGTTCTTGTAAACGACGTGGACGCCGGCCTTCTCGATTTCCGCCACGACTTTGGGCGTTTGGAAGAATATGATCATGCCTTTTCTGGAAACCATGGTTATCTCCTTGTTATGCAATGTTTTTGGGGTGACACGAGACAGGAATCGAGCGTTTCGGCGATGTCGCCGGCGATGTCAGAAAGAATGCTGTCGAGTTCCCGCAGGCAAGCGGCATAGCGTTTGTGTTCGACCGTTTCGTATAACGCCGTCTTCGCTGCGGCGAGTGCCGCCGCATCCCGTTTGAAATCGGGATGATTCTTGCCATAGGTTGATGTCTGTTCATATTTTGCTTTTGCCATAGTGAATGCCGCAATCAATTCACTCGGTCCGTCCAGCCCCATGAGGGCGCTCTCAGCCGCAAGGAAAGCGCGGTAGACGGGAGATTCCTTGATTTGATCGACGGTCTGCCAAGCCAGGAGTGCGATCGACGTGCGATCCATTTTCATCACCATATTAATTATATCACGGAATCGCGCGCGAGCCCGCGATTATTTCAAGTGAAAATACGGTTCACGTCTTCGAAGCCGATTTCCTTGTACTCTCCCGGCGCCAGCCCAGGATCGAGGCCAAGGCCGCCGATTGCGACCCGCTTGAGGGCGACGACTTCGTTGCCGATCGCTTCGAACATCCGCTTGACCTGATGGAACTTGCCTTCACAGATCCAGATCCGGCATTCCCGTTCGTCGGTACGGAGGAGTTTAGCCGGTTTGGTCGTATAGGCTTCGTCTTTGCCGTCAAGAATGATGACGCCACGTTCGAGGGCGGATGCATCCACGAGGGGATGGGCCAAGACGACGGCGTATTCTTTGAAGATGTCGTTTTTCGGGCTGATGACGCGATGCAGGGTATCGCCGTCGTTCGTCAACAGAAGCAACCCCTCCGCATCAAGGTCGAGCCGACCGCAGATCGACAGATCGAAGCGATCATAGGGCGGACCGATGCGTCCGATGACGGTCGGATGACGGTCATCCCGGTTCGCTGAAACGACGCCTTTGGGCTTGTTCATCATCAGATACACCCACTTGCGATAAAAGACGGGAATCCCGTCGAAAGCAATGGTTTCGATCTCCGGTTCGACGATGCGCCCCGGGTCGGCGATGATGTCGCCGGCGACCGTCACCCGACCGGCTTTGACTGCGTCCTTAATCGCGGATCGCGTTCCATAGCGAAGATTTGCTAACAGTTTATCCAGTCTCATTTTTACTCTCCTTGCCTGCGATAGAGTCCATTGCATACATAAGTCCTTAACAATTCGGCAACGCTCCACGCCTGGGAAGAACAACCGCGGGAAATCGTTCCGTTCATGCCGTCGAAAATCTCGGCGACGCCTCCGATGCATCCTTCACGCAAATGCCGTTCGTACCTTAAGCACAAAGTCCGCATCTGTTGAACTGCCTGTTCGGAATGATCATAGGCCCGGAGATACGCATCGACATAGGTGCCGATGAGAAAGGCCCAGGTCGTTCCCATGTGATAGGCGAAATCCCGTTTTCGCAGCGGTCCCGAATATTCGGGAATGAAGCGCGGATCGGTTTTTGCCAAGGAACGAAGACCATACACATCCAGCAGTTCCGCAGTCGCCTTGCGGACGATCTTCTTCATCCGGTCTTTTGCCAGGAGGGGATAGGGCAGGCTGACGGCGAACAGCTGGTTCGGACGGATCGACGGGTCATCCGCGTCAACGACGTCATAGAGGCATTGCTTCGACTCGTTCCAGAAACGCCGGTTGAAACTGTTCTTCACCTTCCCGGCCAGATTTCGATAGCCGTGCGACCGCATGCCAAGTCGTTTGGACAACTCGTCGGCGATCCGTAAGGCGTTATGCCATAAGGCATTGATTTCTACCGGTTTGCCATGTCGTGGCGTCACGACGACGCCATCGATTCGGACATCCATCCACGTGACCTGATCATGACCAGATCCGGCATGTATCAGGCCGTCGGCATCCATGCCGATGGCGAAATCCGTACCGTTCCGGTACGCGAAAATAATATGTTCGATGACCGGAAAAAGGCTTTTTACAGTCGTTTCATCGCCGGTGTAGTCAAGATACCGTTTGATGGCGTGAATGTACCACAGCGAAGCGTCGACGGTATTGTACAGGGGTTCGCTGCCGGCATCGGGAAACATGTTCGGAATAAGACCGTGGCGTTCGAAGCGGGCGAATGAAAGGAGAATCTCCCGCGCTGCTGCGAATCGCTTCGTCACAAGCGTCAGGCCTTCGAATGCAATCATCGTGTCCCGGCCCCAGTCCGCAAACCAAGGCAACCCGGCAAGGATAGTCGTCAATCCGGTCGAACGCCGGGTAGCGATGAATTGATCGGCGGCGCGGGCGAGACGAGAAGAAAAATCGTCCGGCATAACTGCCGCCGCGATGATTCCTTGCATCCGCTCCCGATAGTCATCGATGATCGTGGCGGCGGACTCCCTGGCTTTGGCACCCAAGGAAACGACGAGTCCGAAATCCATCGTTGATTGAGAGGATAAAGACACGACAAGACGATAGGGCCGGTAGAGACTGTCGGTCCGATCATCGCCGGTTGCGGCGTCGAAGGAAAAAACAAGACCACGATCATAGGTATCCAAGAGCGGTTCGAACGATCCGGCTTCCGCTTCCGCCCGTATCGTCAAAGTCGGATTTGCATGCGGGTGCAGTTCAAGCACTCTTTCCACCGCCGTCACATCGAAGCCGGGATCGGTTTTACCGGCTGCGTCGCCATGTCGGCGGCAATGGAAAAACGGGGTAATGGCAATAACCGCCGGATCATCGCCGGTGGTCACGACATAGCGGATCGCGACGGCATCGCCGCCGTAACGGGGGGCAAGGGTCTTGTCGACCCGGACCCCCAACGCCTCATAACCATAATGGGCGATTTCATCGAGTTGAAAGGAAACAAGGAACTCGTCCCCGTGCCGGCTATGACCGTCGGCATAGGTCTGGGCGCCGAAATCGGCGATGTGGCCGTTCACGGTCACCGCTTCTTCCGTCTTGGCAAGAAAGAGCATCCGGTCGGTCGGCGGATTCATGCTCGTGACGAGATATCCCTGGTGTTTCCGGAAAAGAGCGTTCGTAACCGCCCCGGCGGCGTATCCGCCCATGCCGTCGGCGAGATACCATTCCGGCAGATGATTGCGGTCAAACGCCGCGATTGCTTTCCGGTCGTATGTATAGGTCATGGGCTTTCCCTCCTCACCGATTCTTTTCTTGTTCTGTTCCCAACGTTGTTCTCGGCATTGCTTAGAATGGCCCGAGGATCATCGTTATAAAAAGCCATATGAAGCCAAGGAAAGCGGGCGTCACGAGCAACACAAAGAGGAAATACCGACAACGCGCCCAGGCAAGCTTCCTTTGCCGCAACCGTTCGACGACCGCTGCGGGATCGATGGATTTCAAAGCGCAGAGGATGCGATTCGTCTCGGTTTCGGAAATCGTATTTCGTTCCAGATCGGCCAAAATCAACTCCGACTGGGCGGCGATGACGTTCACGGCTTCCATCTGCACTCGCTGGATCAATGTTTCGGTGAATTCTTCTCGATTCGTTTCGTCCGCCGCCATCACTAGTCCTGCCGGGACGCCATTACTAGCATTGGGATAATGGGGGATGATGCGATAACGGGGAAGCGACATCATGCATTGGTCACGGCAGACGGCGATAATCTGTCGTTTCAACCGCGGAATCGATGGGGTCATCTTCATCAAGAATCCCTCCGTTTCGCATCAACTTCTGCATTCCATTCTATAGTAAATCCGATGATTATTCAATGCCTTCAAAGCTTTTGCGTTGATTCACCGTCGATGAAAGAGAATCCCGCCCGGTCATAAAGGCATCCAAGTAAACTTTTTTGATAAAAAGAATGGTTTATGATATAATTTTCTACGGTGATATTATGCTTACGATGAAAGACATCCGGCAGGAAGGGGATCCGATCCTGCGGAAACGTGCCGCCGACGTCCAGCTGCCGCTTTCCGGCGAAGATTTGGCGACCTTGCGTTTGATCATGGAATACATCTCGAACAGTCAGAACGAGGCGATCGCGGCCGAGTACGGCCTTCGTCCCGCCGTCGGACTGGCCGCGCCGCAGATCGGCGTTTCGAAAAAGATGTTCTGCATGAATACTTTCGATGAAACGGGCGAAACGCCCCATCGTTACGCTTTCGTCAATCCGAAGATGGTTTCCGCGTCCGTGGAACAGTGTTATTTGCCAAGTGGCGAGGGCTGTCTCTCGGTCGAAGAAACGAAAAACGGTCTTGTGTCGCGGGCCAAGCGGATCAAGGCCCGCGCGACCCTCGTCGATCTCGAAACCGGCTCGCAGACGGATGTCGTCGTGAAACTCGCTGGTTATCCTGGTATCGTCTTCCAACATGAATACGATCATTTGATGGGCATCCTTTTCATCGACAAGAAGAAAGAAGAATTACCCGGCGTCAAACCGATTATTTTCCCGCACGACGAAGTGGCTGAATGACTTTCCAGTTCGTAAAAAAGGCTCCCTAAAAAGGAGCCTTTCTTGTTTATTTGGATGGATTGCCCTGCATGAAGTCACCGAAGCGGATGCCAAACGCACGGGCTTCCTGCTGTTGATCGGCGGAAGGATTGAAGCGGATCCTCAGGCCTTCGATCGTCTTCATTTTCAATTGCCCGAGACGATTGATGATATGGAACACGGCTTCGCCGCTCCATCCGTACGACCCGAACGCCGAGGCGAACTTGCCGCCATTTATCTGCGGATTGAGGCGGGCCAGCACATCCCAGACCGGCGGAAGGGTGTCGCCGAGAATTGTCGTGGATCCGATCAGGAAGCCGTCGGCGGCCTCGATGTCAGCGATGACTTCTTCGGTTTTCGTTTCGACGAGGTCATGCATCTTGACACGAACCTGACCTGAATATGCCGCTTCGATGCCTTCTTGGACGGCCACCGCCAGCTTTTTCGTGAAGCCATAGGCGCTGGCATAGGCGATGATGACCAGCGGGGTAGCCGGCTTTGGTGTTGCCAAAGCCCACTTTCCATACTGTGCTTTCGTGCTTGCAAGATTGGTTTCGTCGACGACGGGACCATGGCCGGTCGCGACGTATCGGATCGGCAGATTCTTGATGCGGTCAAGCGCCCGCAGGACGAATTTTTTGAACGGCGCCATAATCGAATCGAAATAATACTTCATCGCCCGGACATAATCAGCCTGGTTCGCCACGTTCTTCGCCAACACGCCTTCAAAGGCGTAATGAGCCCCGAAGAAGTCGCAGGTGAAGAGAATTTCATCTTCGGCCAGCCACGAAAACATCGTATCCGGCCAGTGGAGGTTGGGCAACATGAAGAACCGAAGCGTCCGGTCACCAAGCGAAAGGACCATGTCGTCTTTCGCCGGCAGCGAGTGAAACGGCTGATTGATGATTTCTTTCAGATTGGCGAGTCCGGCGGTCGTCGCGACGATCGTCAGGTCGGGATTGATTTCGAGCAGTTTGGCGATCGCCCCGGAATGGTCCGGCTCGGTATGGTTCATGACGATATAATCGATTTTCCTGATGTCGATCAAGGACGAAACCTTGGCGATGAAATCGTCCTGAAAAGTCGCCTTCACGGTATCGATCAAGGCGGTTTTTTCGCTGCCGATGACCAGGTAGCTGTTATAGGTTGTGCCGAATTCGGTTTCCATCACGATATCGAATCGGCGGAGATCATAATCGTTGACGCCGACCCAGAAGAGCTTCTCGGCGAGTTTCATGACGTTGGTTTGCATTTTTCTCCACTCCTTCATCCTATTTATTATACTCCAGACGCCCCCGATTCGAAAATGATGTGCACGAAAAGGGCTCCTGATTCATCGCTTCTCAAGCATCGGAGGATACTGCGTGATTCTTGACAAACGTTCACCGTACGATGTTCTTGCCGATGTACATCGCGTGTTCGGAATAGGCGAGGTAATCCGGATTCTCGCAAAGCTTCAGCGCCATCCGTTTCCATTCTTCCTGGATTGCTTCCGGCTGTTGCAACAAGGTCAATTCATGGGGCGCAAGAATGCTTTCCTGGCCGAACAAGGTTATTTTTTCCAACGGGAACCGCGCCATAAACGGCAGGATTCCGGCGGGGTTGATGAAGTACGCTTTGGTGAAGGCGTCGCCGCCATAGGTTTCACCGGCCGCCACCCGCGATGAATAGGGCTCGCGCTGTGGATCGGTGCAGATGCCGGCCGGATCGAACTTCATGTAATAGATGAAGCCTGCGAACAGAAGCAGGAAGGATACGTAGAGCGTTCCTCCGGGTTTCAGTTTCGCCATGGCGGCTTCGATGACCCGGATCCGGTCGGCTTCCTCCAGCAGATGATACAGCGGTCCCATGATGAAAACGTGGTCATAGTGTTTCTCGGGCACTCCGGTAAGAAGACGGGCATCGCCGGCGATCGCTTTCATGGCACAGCCCTGTTCCGCCGCTTTCTTGGTTGCAAAAGCGATGTTGGCGGCGGAAAGATCATAGAGGGTGACATCATAACCCCGGCGGGAAAAATAGAGGGAATAACGGCCTGGCCCTCCGCCGATGTCGAGGATCGTGTCGCCAGGGTTCAGATACCGTTCCATCATGCGGACGGTGAGTTCGAATTCGTACGGATGACGACCCAGCCGCTCCCATTCCTGCTCGACGTTTTCGTCGTAGTATCGTTGGACCGTTTTAATGTCTTCTTCCATGGGGGTCATCCTTTCTCTGCTTTTCCGAAATGGAACTTTTGACCGGCCGATACCAGGAAATGGTTTCATCGCGGCCTTAGCATTCATTATATCCGAAACGGCCGTATTTATCTGGGCTTTTGTCGTTTTTTACCCGTTGTTCCTTCATTTCGAACTTCATCCCGTCAATACAATTCGTTCCTAACCCATAAAAAAACATAGGAAATAAAGCACGTCCGAACCGTGAAAAGCGCCGCGGCATACCATCGGATGATTTGGATGATTGAGCGTCCTGGATAATATAAGCATAGAAATCGATTTTTCTTGATGTTTCCTGCGATTCATGACAATTTCCAATCAATGTGTATTTTTTGAAATTGATACTTGACATATATATCACGTCGTGTTATATTTTATCTAGATATATTTATTTGCGATATACAACTAGGAGCGTGAAAGTATGAGACAACAAATAACCGACAAATACCTGCCCATGACAGAAACTGCTTACTATATTCTCTTGGCCCTGAGAAATCCATTACATGGATACGGAATCATTCTTGATGTGGAAAAAATGACGAACCATCGGATTCGAATCGGGGCTGGGACCATCTATGGCACTTTAACAAAAATGGAAGCCGATCATTTGATTGAGCCGATCCGTGAGGAATACAGAAGAAAGATCTATATTCAAACGGAATTAGGCGCCGAACTATTGCAACTTGAACTCAATCGACTAAAAGAATTATATGAAAACGGAAACGGAGGAAGCGAAAATCATGAAAACGCATAAATGGCTCTTTACTCCATGGACGTCCTGGAGCATCGAAAAATATGAGAAGGCGCTTGAAAAACAGGCATTATCCGGATGGGTATTAGAAAATACCGCACTCAGTTTTCTATTCTCCAAATTTGCGAAGGCAAAACCAATTCACATCCGCTACTGCATCGACTATCAGCGCAAAGTCAATGTCGACTATCCGTCGATTATGAGTGATGATGGCTGGACATTGGTGGACAGCTCCGGTGGCTGGTATCTGTGGCAAAAAGAATATGACAAAGAAAGGCCCTCGCTCTTCACAGACAAGCAATCGCTCCTTGACAGAAATCAAAGGCTGCTATCTGTTCACGGATTGGTATTTGCAACCCAAATCCCCGTCTGGATTATCTTCATTAGGAAGATTTCCGAAAATCCCTCCCCGTCATGGGCGATTTTATCCTCTGTATATTTTTTCGTTTTATTGCTTTTAGGAATTTCTGCCGTGTCTCTTCTTTTCTCGATCGCAGCTTATAAAAAGAGCCTGCTAAAAAAATGATTTCATCGGTCTCAAGCCTTTATTGGAAAGAAAAAAGTCTATTTCAAATAGACTTTTTTTGATTTGGTTATTAATAGACTTAATGCTTTACACATATTTT
>CAZFHR010000027.1:0-10632 GCA_964519115.1 uncultured Candidatus Izemoplasmatales bacterium | reverse complement strand
TGCAACCAGCAATTACCTGATGGAATTGCCGGAGTATCGCATGCCGACGATGAAGAATACCATTCTGCACACCTGGGAACGAGTCAAAGGATTCCTCGTCAAGGCGGGGACGGTGCTTTTGGGTGCCTTCATCATCATCTGGTTTTTGAGTTATTTCGGCTTCGTCGGCGGCGAGTTCCGTCTTCTGGAAACAGCGGAAATGGAATTCAGCCTGCTTGGATCCGTCGGTAAGTTTCTCCTGCCGGTTTTCCGGCCACTCGGATTCACCGATTGGCGGCCGGCAGTCGCCATTCTGACCGGCTTCGTCGCCAAAGAATCGATTGTCGGGACGCTTGGCATCCTCTACGGGGTCGCCGGTGACGTCCTGACGAACGGAGCGCTGCTTTACCCGATCATCAGGGCGGCATTTACACCGGTCCAGGCCTATGCCTTCATGGCGTTTGCGTTGCTTGCGGCGCCTTGCATAGCGGCATTGGCGGCGATGAGGAAGGAACTCGGGTCCTGGAAATGGTTTCTGTTCGCCGTGGCCTATGAAATGACCATCGCCTATCTCGTCGCTTTGGCCATCTATCAGATCGGCTCCCGCGGTCGCGGCGGCATCTTGACGGCCGGATTCTTTATCCTTGCCGTATCCTTGGTTTTCTGGACGGTCCGTCGCGTCGTCAGAAAGCGCGGAAACACTTGCGGTTCCTGCGACGCGTGCAGCGCAAAGACGGCCTGCAAATCTTTTCCCGACAGTGAAAAATGACGGACGCCTTGTCACGGCGCCGTCATCGGTATATAATGAATGGTATCCCGCAGACGAAGGTGATTTCCTTTGAACGACAGCTGCTCCAAATATAGTGAATCGTTGGAAGACTATCTGGAAGCGATCGTCATGCTTGGCGGGCAGAACGTCCGAAGCGTCGCCATCGCCACGCGCTTGCACGTTTCGAAAGCGAGCGTCAACCGGGCGGTGAACACGATGATCGAGAATGGGCTTGCCATCAAGGCCCCTTATGGCGAAGTCAGTCTGACCGACATCGGGATGCGGACATCGGAAAACGTCCTGCGGAAGCATCTGGTGATCAAACGGTTCCTGATTGACGTGCTGGGAGTCGAAGACGCCGTCGCTGAACAGGAAGCCTGCGGCATCGAACACAACATCTCCGACGCGACGCTTGCGAAATTCGAACGGCTCGTTGCGGACAGAAAGCACCCATGACCATGAAAAATCCCGCCGTTTCCAGGCGGGATTGTTTTTATTTGGTGGTTTCGCGTTCGATCAAGGTGACGTCGATCTGTTGGTGGAACTTGTCGATGGGCTCGTTGTTCATTAGTTTGACGAGGGTTTCGACGGCATAGTGGCCGATTTTCTCGATCGACTGGGCGATCGTCGTCAGTTTCGGCGAAATGATATGCGACAATTCGATGTTGTCGAAGCCGATGACTTGGACATCGTCAGGAACATTGCGGCCGGCTTTTTTCAGACACTGGATGACATTGAGGGCGATGATGTCCGAATCGCAGAAGATGCCATCGCAGTCAAGATTCGAATTGACGACGTTCTGGATGTCTTCCTGGCTGGGGTTCTTGAAATCCAGATCGAAGCTGAAATTATAGATTTTGTTCTTTTCGAGAACCGATTTGAATCCTACTGTCCGATCCTGGACCGGCAACAGCACCGAAGGACCGCGGAAGTGGATGATTTTCTTGCAGCCGCAGGAAACCAGTTTCTGGGCGGCGAGCTTGCCGCCGAGGACGTTGTTTGAGGTGACGGAAGGAACGTCTTCGGTCAGTTTGTGGTCGATGGCGATGATCGGGATATTGAGACTCTTGTAATCCTGGATCCGGGTCGTGTTGGAAATCAGGATGATGCCGTCGATGTTGTATTGCTGGAAAACCTGCAGGTAGCGGGTCTCGCGTTCCTTGTTGTCCTGCGAGTTGCAGACCATCAGGCGATAGTTGTAATTGACGGTGATGTCCTCGATGACTTCCAGCATCTCGGCGAAATAATAGGAGGTGAGGTGCGGAACGATGATGCCGACGATCCGCGACTGCTTTTTGAAAAGCGAGCGCGCAAGTTCATTGGGAACGTACTGCAATTCCTTGATGGCATCGAGCACCAGTTCCTTGGTCGTTTCATTGACGTATCCTTTTTTGTTGATGACGCGTGATACCGTTGCGACGCTCACATGGGCGAGTTTTGCGACATCCTTGATCGTAGCCATGAAAACACTTCCTTTTTCAAAATATCCTAGCCCTCATTATACTATCTTTTCATAGCGATTGAAAGAAAAAAAACGATCCATGTAAAGAAATTACACATTTTCCATCACGCGATTAATCGTTGTGTAACGGATTTTACACATGGAAAGAAAAACCAGGTTTCTTCCCGCCCGAAAATCGACAATCAACGCCCGCTTGCGAACTGCAAGCCATTACATGTTGTGTTTGCCACTGCATCGGTCGACAAACGGATGGGTTTGTAGTATACTGACAAAAAGACCGCCAGTGACGCGGCGGACGGAAATGGAGAATCCCATCGATGCTTCGTACTTCTGAAAAACTACGGAATCTCACCATCTATCAGGTCTTTGTCCGAAACCATACATCCGATGGCACGTTCACCGGCCTTCGTAATGATCTCGATCGCATCCAGAGCCTGGGGGTTGATATTCTTTACCTCCTGCCCATCCACCCGATCGGAATCAAGAACCGCAAAGGCGCACTCGGAAGTCCCTATTCGATCCGCGACTACCGCGAAATCAATCCCGAACTCGGTACGATGTCCGATTTCCGCGCCTTGATTCACGATGTCCACTCCCGCGGTCTGCGGCTTGTGATCGACATCGTCTTCAATCACACGTCCCGGGATTCGCGACTGTTGTCGGAGCATCCCGAATGGTTCTATCACAACGCCCTGGGCGAAGTCACAAACCGCGTCGGCGAATGGTGGGACATCACCGATTTCGATTTTAAGGCCGATCGCCGGCTATGGGTAGAACTCGCCGACACGCTCTGCTTCTATGCCGGGCTCGGCGTCGACGGGTTCCGCTGCGATGTGGCCAGTCTCGTTCCGATCGAATTCTGGCGTTACGCGCGCAAACAAGTCGGCAGGATCAACAGCCGGACACTCTGGATATCGGAATCGGTACATGGCGGATTTGTCAAATACATCCGTGATCGCGGCTTCGAGGCCTGGTCTGAATCCGAGATCTATCAAGTGTTCGACATGGCCTACGACTATGACGTTCAGCCCTCAATGGATGCCTACCTGCTCGGAAAGCGTCCGCTCCGGGATTATCTGGATGCGCTGGCGCGGCAGGAGGAAATCTATCCTGGCAACTATGTCAAGATGCACAATCTCGAAAACCATGATTTTCCGCGCATCGCCGCTTATGTGAACGGAGATAACGATAAAATCCGCAACTGGATGGGTCTGTTATTTTTCCTGAAAGGCGCGGCCATGATCTACGCCGGCGGCGAATACTCATCCCCTGTCCGCCCCGATCTCTTCGAACGGGATCTGGTCGTGCAAAAAAACGACATCTCCGGACTCATCCGAATGTTGGCACATCTCAAGAAGAAACCCGTGTTCGCCACCGGAATCTATGAGATCAACCGGCCGGAGATCGACGGCGTCGCCTACAACACGTTTGAAAACGATCGCGAACAATTCGTCGGCATCTTCAATGTCGGACTGGCAGAAGGCCGGATTTCCGTGAAATTCGCTGACGGCAAATATCGGAATCTGCTGGGCGGAAAATCCATCAAAGTCGAAAACGGATCGATTCTCCTCGACAAGGATCCGATCGTCCTCAAAATCGCAAAATGAAAAGCGGGCGACCGCTTTTTTCATTGGGAAACGGTTCGATTTTTGGTATAATGGAAGCGAAGCAGGTGATGGCATGTCCTATCCTCAAGTCACCGTCGTCGGTGCCGGTCTCGCCGGCGTCGAGGCGGCATATCAACTGGCCATCCGGGGCATCCCCGTCCAGTTGGTCGAAATGAAGAAGATCAAGAAGAGTCCAGCCCACCATCTGGACGGCTTTGCCGAACTTGTCTGCTCGAACTCGTTTCGCAGCGATTCCCTCGAAAACGCCGCCGGACTGCTGAAAGCCGAGCTGCGCGAACTCGGATCGATCGTCATGCAGGTCGCCGATGCCACCGCCGTTCCTGCCGGCAGCGCCCTCGCGGTCGATCGGATCGGCTTCTCCGAACGGCTGACCGAGCTGATTAGGTCGAACCCGGAAATCACGGTCGTGGACGCGGAAGCGACAGCGATTCCCGATGGCCCCGTCATCCTCGCCTCCGGGCCCTTGACAAGCGATGCGTTATTCGCGGCGATCCATACGCTTACTGGCGAAGATGCACTTTATTTCTTTGACGCCGCGGCGCCGATCATCGAGTTCGATTCGATCGACATGAACAAAGCGTATTTCAAGAGCCGGTACGACAAGGGCGAAGCGACGTATATCAACTGCCCGATGACGGAAGCGGAATATGATCGTTGGCATCGCGAAGTCCTGACGGCCGAATGCGTCGTCACGAAAGCGTTCGAATGGAAAGTCTTCGAGGGGTGCATGCCCTTTGAAGAAATGGCGCGACGTGGTCGTCTGACCCTGGCCTATGGACCGATGAAACCGGTCGGATTGGAAACCGCCGACGGGAAACGGCCGTTTGCCGTCGTCCAGCTGCGTCAGGACGATGCCGCCGCCAGCCTCTACAACATCGTCGGGTTTCAGACCCATCTGACCTTTCCGGAACAACGGCGGATCCTGCGCATGATTCCGGGTCTGGAAAACGCCGTTTTCGCCCGATACGGCGTGATGCATCGCAACGCCTTCATCAACGCACCGAAAATCATCGACGAACATTACTCCATGAAAAAGGATCCGCGGATCTTTTTTGCCGGGCAGTTGTCCGGCGTCGAAGGTTACATCGAAAGCGTTGGCTCGGCAATGGTCGCGGCGCTGAACATGGCCCGCTTCGTCCGGAATATGCCGCCGCTGACGTTTCCGCCCGTGACGGCGATCGGATCCCAGGCGAAATATCTGGCGACCGCCGCTCCCGCTTCGTTCCAGCCGATGAATGCCAATTTCGGCCTGTTTCCCCCGCTCGGATTTTCCCATCGGCATCACGATCGCCGGACTTTATACGCCGAAAGGGCCTTAGCGGCCATCCGCTTGCTGAAGAAGGAGGGATCGCTTGAATAACCGGGAAATCATCCTGTTCTTCAAAAGCTACCTGGAAGATCAGAAACACTACTCGCCGTACACCGTCGCGGCGTATTTGGACGATGTCGGGACGCTGACGGCATTTCTGGAGAATGAAGATCTGGGCGATCTCGAAGGGGTCTCCGAACGGATCGCCAAGTTCTACATCGCTCATCTTCACAACCGGTATGCCCCGGGATCGATCCGGCGAAAAACGGCATCCGTCCGCACACTTTATCGGCTTCTGGCGTTGGATGGGAGCGTAACCGCCAACCCCTTTGAAAACGCGGTGCTGCCCAAATCCGAGAAACGGCTCCCCAAGTTCGCCTACGAAAACGAAATCGGTGAATTTTTGGACCGCATCGACGATTCGACCCTGAAGGGCAAACGCGACATGGCGCTGTTCGAATTGCTCTATGGCTCGGGCATCCGCGTCGGCGAGTTGGTCCGTGTCAAACTCACGGACCTTGATTTCGGAGCCAAGACCCTGCTTGTCCACGGCAAAGGCGCCAAAGACCGGTACGTACCGATCCACGATGCCGCGATCGGCCGCCTGAAGGATTATCTCGTGATCGTCCGGCCGGCTTTTCGCACCCGGACGACAACCGCGGATGATAAAACGCTTTTTCTGAATTTCAAGGGCGGGCCGCTGACCGACCGCGGCGTCCGCGACATCCTCGACCGCGAACTCGAACGCCAGTGTTCGACGCTCGACGTTTCCCCGCATGCGTTCCGGCATTCGTTTGCGACCCATCTGCTCAATCACGGCGTCGATCTTCGCACCGTCCAGGAACTGCTCGGTCATGCCAGTCTGTCATCGACGCAGATCTACACGAAAGTCTCGACCGAACAGTTGCGGCTCGTCTATGCCAGAAGCCACCCGCGGGCAAAGAGGAAAAACGATGATTAACATCACCATCATCTGCGTTGGCAAACTGAAGGAAACCTACCTCAGGGAGGGCGTTGCCGAGTACGCAAAGCGGATTTCCCGATACTGCCGGTTCGAGATCATCGAAGTCCCGGACGAGAAAATTCCCGATCCGGTATCTGCCGGTGCAGTGGTGCAGATTCTCGCGGCGGAAGCGAAAAACGTCATTGCGAAAATTCCGAAAAGCGCTCATATCGTGGCGCTGGCCATCGAAGGCGAGCCAGTGACCAGTCCCGGCCTCGCCGAATGGATTGCGGGGGCAGCGAACGGCGGCGCTTCAAAACTGTGTTTTATCATCGGCGGGTCGCTCGGGCTGGCGGACGAAATCAAACGTTCGGCCGACCGGCTCCTCTCGTTTTCGGCGCTGACGTTTCCCCATCAATTGATGCGGCTGATGCTCGCCGAACAGTTGTACCGGGCCTTTACGATTCTTCACAACGCCACCTATCACAAATGAAAACCGGCAAATCTCTCGGGATCTGCCGGTCTATTTTTTATGAATTGGGAATTCTCGTCTTCTTTGTCGTTGTCACGATTCGCTGACGATGATGGCAAGGAGGGTGAGGATGATTTCCACCGCTTCGTCCATCTCGTCGATGACCGCATATTCATAGGGACCGTGATAGTTGTAACCGCCGGTGCCGAGGTTGGGACAGGGGAGCCCGGCATAGGTCAGCCGCGCGCCATCGGTACCGCCGCGGATCGGTTCGACGATCGGCGTGATTCCCCTGGCGGTGATCGCCTTGAGGGCGTAATCGACGATTTCCATCCGGTCGGCCAGGACATTCCTCATGTTCTGATACTGGTCGGCAATCGCGATCTGACAGATGCCCGTACCGTATTTGGCGTTCATGAAATCCGCCGCGACCCGGAAATCGGCCTTTTGACGCTCGAACAGGGTCGCGTCGTGATTGCGGACGATATATTCGACGACCGTCTGGCCGCAATTTCCGCGGATGTCGTAGGGATGATTGAACCCTTCGTATTTTTCCGTCAGTTCCGGCCGGGCCGCAAGCGGCAGGAGGGCATCGAATTCGGCGGCGAGACGGATCGCATTCAGCATCTTGTTTTTCGATCCGCCCGGATGGACAGACTTGCCCGTGAACGTGACGGTGACGCCGGCCGCATTGAAGTTTTCATAGGCGATTTCGCCGACGCGGGATCCATCGAGGGTATACCCGAACGCTGCGCCGACGGTCTTGACATCGAGGTATCGGGTACCGTTGCCGACCTCTTCATCGGGAGTGAAAACGATTCTGATTTCACCGTGAGGCAGATCCGGATGGGCCATGAGCCGTTCGGCGGCCGTCATGATTTCGGCGATGCCCGCCTTGTCATCGGCGCCGAGCAGGGTCGTGCCGTCGGTGACGATCAGGTCGTGTCCGACACTGTCGAGAAGATAAGGGAAAACGGCCGGATCAAGCACGAGATTCTTGGCGGCGTTGAGGATGATCGGCTGGCCATCATAATGACAAACGATCCGCGGTTTGACGTTTTCACCCGAAGCATCCGGCGAGGTGTCCATATGGGCGATCAGGGCGATTGTCGGAACCGGTTTGGCAACACTTGCGGGAATCGTTCCGTAGACATATCCGTACTGATCGACCGAAGCAGCAATACCAAGAGCGATCAACTCCTGTCTCAGCGCATCGGCGAGAACCAGTTGCTTCGCACTGGAAGGATAACCCTTCGCATCATGGGTCGATTGGGTGTCGTAACCGGCGTAGGCCAGCAATCGTTCGTATGCTCTCATGAGAACCTCCGGGATGAAATGCCATTGATTCTATTATATACTATCCGGGCCGCAATCGCGCCAAGGAAAAATACGGTTGCCGCCAAGAAACGCCGGCAGCGGCCGCAAACCATCAATAAGATATCCCGTCACGTTGACAAAACCATGCAAACAATATAAAATAATCGGGAAACCGTACGGTCTATACTGAGCAACCTCCCGTCGCGCGTTGACGCATTTTGTGATATAATAGTCATGCAAATCCAACAAGGAAGTCGTAGAAATGAAAACCATCATCAATCCGGAATCCCGCCGTGGCCGCATCGCCCGGAAAATCGTCAAGATTGGGCAAATGATTCCCGCCATCAAAAAACGTGAAAAAATACGGCTCGGCCGTCTTTACAGTTCCGAGCTTTCCTACCGTTTCCGCTTTCCGAAACGGTGCGATGCCGCATGGATCGAAGTCGGACCCAGCCGCGTCGAACGGCTTCTTCACGCTTCCGGCAACGAGTTCGGCGCCATTCTCCATCTCCACGGCGGCGCCTATATATACCGATATAACGATACGTATCGCCGCGTTTCGCTCGAACTCTTCGATCGGACCGGCGCGGCCGTCTATTCTTCTGACTATCGGGTTGCGCCCGAGCATCCATTCCCCGCGGCGCTGAACGATGCCTTCGCTGCGTACAAGCGGATCCTCGCCGACGGATATCCGGCCAAGAAAATCGCCCTCGTGGGCGACTCGGCCGGTGGCGGACTTTGCCTCGCTCTCGTCATGCGTCTCCGCCAGTCGCACATGGCCGTTCCCGGCGCCATCGTCACGTTTTCAGCCTGGACTGATCTGGCGATGCGCGGCGAATCCTACGAGACGAATCGCGAACGCGATCCGATGTTCGGCGTCGGTTCGGAGCCACTGGATCCCCGCCTGTATGCCGGCAAGACGCCGCTTGAGAACCCGTTCATATCTCCTGCCTATGGCAATTTTACCGGATTTCCGCCCCTGCTCATGCATGTCGGCGGCTACGAAATCGTCGAATCCGACACGAAAATCGTCGCCCAGCGTGCCGATGAAGTCGGCGTCGACGTGACGGTGTATGATCATGTCGGAATGTTCCACGGGTTCCAGATCGGCCTGGGAGTCGTACCGGAAGCGAAGACCGCCTGGAATCAGACCGCCATTTTCATCAAGGAAAAACTCGGGTTGACGCAACCCGTTCATCTTGTTCCGAAAGGAGACCGTCAGGCCATGACCGTTACCAGAGAGTGGTTCAAGCTCGACAACGCCGCGAAGATCTTTCCGGCGATTTCGACGAAAAAGGAAACCAATACGTTCCGGATCCAGGTCGCGATGACCGATCCGGTCGATCCGGAAATCCTGCAGAAGGCGACCGATGCGATTCTCGACCGCTATCCGATGTTCAAAGTGCGTCTCAAAAACGGTTTCTTCTGGAAGTACCTCGATTACAACGATGCGCCGTTCCTCATCCGCCCCCTGCCGCATTATGTCTGCGGCAGCCTCAGTCCCAAGGAACACAACGGCTACCTCTTCCAGATCTATCACCGCGCCAACGTCGTCGCGCTTGAAATGTTCCACTCACTCGCCGACGGGTCGGGGGCGATCATGTTGCTGAAGTCGATACTCTATGAGTATCTGACGATGAATGGCAAAAAAATCACGCCCGACAATATGATCCTGACACGCGACAGCCGGCCGACGAAGGCCGAATATGAAGACAGTCAGGCGACTTATTACGATCCGAAGAATCACAAGCACGTCAAGGAGAAGAAGGCGTTCTTCGTCAAGGGTACGCCGATTGCGGACGACTACACGGGACTCATTTCCGGGACACTCTCGACCGAAAAGATCCTTTCGCTCGCCCGCTCCCGCACGGCGACCGTCACCGAGTATCTCGTCGCCCTGATGATGCATGTCCTGTATGTGACGCAGATCCAGTATCGCGAACACCTGAAGGACAACCAGAAACCGGTCAAGATCTTCGTACCGGTGAATCTGCGCAAGTATTTCCCCTCGCAATCCCTGCGGAACTTCTCGATTTTTGCCAAATCGGACATGTTGATGAATCGTTCCGACATCACGTTCGACGAAATTCTCGATCTGGTGAAGGAACAGTTCGCCCAAGCCATGACGAAAACGGAACTGATCCGCAAGATGAGCGAGAATTTCCATTTCGAGAAAAACGTCTTTCTGCGGGCAACGCCCTATTTCCTGAAAAAATACGCCCTAAAGATCGGCTATGCCATCATGGGTCTGTCACTCAACACGCTGAGTCTTTCCAACATGGGTCGCTTTGACGTGCCGCCGTCAATGGAGCCCTACATCGACAACATTTCCTGCATGGTCTATTCCGGGAAATACAACACGATCAACGTCGGCATCGTATCCTTCCGGGACAAATTCAAGATCACGTTCACGCGTTCCATCCTCGAAACGACGATCGAACGCGAGTTCTTCCGCCACTTCACCGCCCGCGGCATCGAAGTCGAAATCGAGAGCAATTTCGTGGAGGAATACCTATGAAACACTGCGACAAGTGCAACGTCGACGTCAAGACGAATTTCCAATACTGTCCGCTATGCCACCAGGTGCTCGCCGGCGAGAACGACCCGGATCACGTGGAGATTTATCCCGAATGCATCCCTTCCCGCCGGGAAGTGCTGCCGCTCACGAAAAAGATCCTCTTGTTCATCACGACGGTGTCGATCGTGGTTTTGTTCGTCGTCAATCTCATGACCAAGGACGTCGTCAACACGTG